>JAISDP010000053.1 GCA_031264715.1 Bacteroidales bacterium | reverse complement strand
CCGGTTGACCTTTCTGTGCCATAGCGCCAACGGTAAGGATACTCAAAATAAAACCGCATATAACGAACTTCTTCATATTAAATTTAAGCATGATTAATTTTCCGCAAATATATCCCTTTCCGCAATATGTTATACTTTTCGCGGGATGTTTTTGTGCATTTGATGCCGGAGGCGCGGTATCTCTACATTTTTACCGCACAATTTTAGCCTGCGCACAGTATAGTTTCGATATGGCATTGTTGATAAAATGTTTCGGGATTCCATTTCGTAAACTTGAGCGACTGTTGTATCTTTGTTTCCCTGTTTCAAAAAAACAGGTCATCATATATTATATAAACATCAGTTAAAAATGGCAAAAGCAACAGGCAGGCAGGGCAAAGGATCCCAGCCTGTCACGGACAATACCCGCGTGATAGGCGTGGAAGCGGGCAAACTGCCACCGCAGGCTGTCGATATCGAAGAGGCGGTGCTTGGGGCGATCATGCTCGAAAAGGACGCTATTTATGATGTGATTGAGATACTGAAGCCTGATTGTTTCTATAAGGAAGCACATGCCAAAATATACCAGGCGATTGTTGACCTCTCCATAAAAGAAGAGCCGATCGACCTGCTTACCGTAGCGCAGGAGCTTCGCCGGAAAGGTGTTCTGGAAGAAGTGGGCGGGTCATTTTACATCACGCAGCTTACCACCCGGGTGATGTCGTCGGTACATGCCGAATTCCACGCCCGTCTTATCTATCAGAAGTACATCCAGCGCGAGCTGATCCGCGTATCGACCCATATCCAGGAGCGCGCTTTCGACGAAAGCGTGGACGTGGAGGATCTGCTCAACAGTTCCGAGCAGGCCATGTTCGAGATCACGCAGGGAAGCATCCGGAAGGATATTCAACCGATCAACCTGCTGTTGAAAGACGCTCTTGACAGTATCCATGCGGCCGGTAAGCGCGAGGACAGTTTGAGCGGCGTTCCGTCGGGCTATACCAAACTCGACCGCATCACGGCGGGATGGCAGCCCACCGACCTTATTATCGTGGCAGCGCGTCCTTCGATGGGGAAAACGGCTTTTGTACTTTCCATGGCACGCAACATGGCTGTGGAGCACAGTTGCGGCGTAGCCTTTTTCTCGCTCGAAATGTCGGCGAACCAACTGGTCAAACGCATGATTGTTTCCGAAACGGAACTTGATTCGGATAAGATACGTACCGGCAAACTTGAGCCTTACGAATGGGAACAATTAGATGCCAAAATCAGGAAACTGTCCGAGGCGTCCATCTTTATCGACGATACGCCCGCGCTGTCGGTATTCGAATTTCGCGCCAAATGCAGGCGGCTGGTGCAGCAGCACGGTATTCGCATTGCCATCATCGACTACTTGCAGCTGATGACCTGGACAGGCGATACCAGGGGAAACCGCGAACAGGAAGTGTCGAACATTTCGCGCTCGCTTAAAGCCATAGCCAAGGAGCTGGACATACCGGTGATCGCCCTGTCGCAGCTTAACCGCAGTGTGGAAAACCGTACCGGCCTCCAGAACAAGCGCCCGCAACTGGCCGACCTCCGCGAATCGGGCGCCATTGAGCAGGATGCCGATATTGTGGCATTTATCCACCGTCCCGAATATTACGGTTTTACCGTGGATGAGGAGGGCAACTTACTGGAAGGCGTTGCCGAAATCATCATCGCCAAGCACCGTAACGGCACATTAGATAATGTACGGTTGACATTCAAGAAGCATTTCGCCAAGTTCGTGGAACCGGAAACCCTCCTTTCGTTTGACGTGCCCCGGATTATATCTTCGAAAATGAATGACGAAGTGATGGATGACGACGCGGAATTTGGCAATGCGCCATTCCCAACGGGAGGAATGAATGACGGGCCGGCGCCTTTTTAAATTCCCGGTTTTTGATGAACAGGATGACGTAAATGGAACGGATTAAAACGGATTTTGAAAGTTTTTGCAAAATGAGACATTATTTTTACCCCTTCACTTCTCATGAATGATTTTTTGAATGACCTGAATGATGTGCAACGCGAAGCTGTGGTCAACTATAACGGTCCGGCGTTGATTATTGCCGGGGCCGGTTCGGGTAAAACCCGCGTGTTGACATACCGCATCGCCTACCTGCTTACACAGGGCATTGCTCCGGGCAGTATCCTTTCGTTGACCTTTACCAACAAGGCAGCCAAGGAGATGAAGGCGCGCATCGCCCAGCTGGTAAACGAAAACGAAGCGCGCCGCTTGTGGATGGGAACCTTTCACTCGGTATTCGCACGTATCCTGCGGTCGGAGGCCGAAGCTACCGGCTACCCGTCCAGCTTCTCGATCTACGACACGCAGGACTCTAAAAATGTGGTGAAACAGATCATCAAGGAGATGAAACTCGACGAACAGGTATACAAAACCGGCGATGTGTACAACCGGATATCATCGGCCAAGAACAACCTGGTAACGGCTAATATGTACGCCTCCAACTCGGCGATGAACATGGAGGATGCGGCTGCGAGACGTCCCAGGATACACGAAATATACAGGCAGTACGCGCAACGCTGCTTCAAGGCGGGCGCCATGGATTTCGACGATATCCTGCTCAATACCAACATCCTTTTCCGCGACCATCCCGAAATACTGGACAAGTACCAGCGTTTTTTCCGCTACATACTGGTGGACGAGTACCAGGACACCAACTCGGCGCAGTACCTGATCGTGAAGAAGCTGGCGGCGCAGCGCGGCAACATTTGCGTGGTGGGCGACGATGCACAGAGCATCTACGCCTTCCGCGGGGCGCGCATCGAAAATATCCTGAATTTCCGCAAGGATTACCCCAATTATAAGATGTTCAAGCTGGAACAGAATTACCGTTCCACGCAAAATATCGTAAACGCGGCCAACACCCTGATCGAAAAGAACCAGAACCGTATTCCCAAGGAAGTTTTTTCGGAAAACGGCGAAGGGGATCGCATCCGCGTGTTCAATGTAAGCACCGACCAGGAAGAAGGCTACGTGGTGGCGAGTTCCATCCTCGAAATGAAGTACAACCGCCGGTTTGCCAACAGGGATTTTGCGATCCTGTACCGTACCAACGCCCAGTCGCGCATATTCGAGGAAGCGTTGCGCAAGCTGAATATCCCCTACAGGATTTACGGCGGGCTATCGTTCTACGAGCGCAAGGAAATCAAGGACGTGCTGGCATACGGCCGCCTGCTGGTGAATCCGAAAGATGACGAGGCTTTCCGCCGCGTGATCAATTTCCCGGCAAGGGGCATCGGCGATACCACCGTCGGGCGGCTCGAAACAGCTGCCAATGCAGCCGGCATTTCGCTTTGGGATGCTGCCATCCGGGCCGAGCAACTGGCTCCCGATATCGCTCCGGCGGCACGCGGCAAACTCCACAGATTTATCGGCTTCATGAGCGGGTATGCCGATAAACAGGCAGGTCTTGACGCCTACGAGCTTTTGCACCGGTTAATTATCGACGCCGGTATCATCGCCTTGCTGCAGGCCGAGAAAACGCCCGAAAACATCAGCCGCATGCAAAACATCGACGAGTTGCTGAATGGTATCCGCGAATTTGTGGATGAAAGCGATGCCGGCAATAGCCCCGTCACTCTGGACCAGTACCTGGCCAATGTATCGCTGCTCACCAGCGCCGACAATGATAATGCCGAAGACGACGACAAAGTAGCGATGATGACCGTTCATTCGTCCAAGGGACTTGAGTTCGACGTGGTATACATCGTGGGGATGGAGGAAAACCTGTTCCCGTCGCAGATGTCTGTTTCGTCCATGCAGGATATCGAGGAGGAGAGGCGGTTATTTTACGTAGCGCTCACGCGGGCTCGGAAATGCGTATTCCTGTCGTATGCCGGCGTGCGTTTCCGCTGGGGTTCCATGGCGGCTTCGTCGGCGAGCCGTTTCATCAGGGAGATTGATCCCCATTTCCTGGAGTTTGCGGGTTGCGAAACGGCAAAGTCTGCCGGCAGTTCCTTCGTACCAAAGCAGGCCAGGCCTGTATTCAGCCCGGAGCTACCCGCTTTCCCGGTGGTCCCGAAACCGGTCAATTCACTCTATAGCAGCTGGACAGCCGTTCCGGCGCCACCTTCGAACGAGATGCCCGTCGACGACCCCGAAAGGATCAAGGCCGGCATGATCGTGGAACATTCCCGGCTCGGCCAGGGTAAAGTGCTGGCTATCGACGGCAGCGGCGCCAATGTCAGGGTAATGATTCATTTCGCAAACGCCGGACAGAAACTGTTGTTGCTGAAATTCGCCAAATTGAAGATTATCGGGTAACCCCCGCCCCATCCACGGGAGGACGCACCCGGAAAACGCAAAACCCGGTTATCCGGGAAAAGCTTGAAAAGCGCGCCCTCCTCCCCTGGCAAAATATAAAATATATATAAATATAATAACCTTAAAATAACGCTCATGTACATTACATTATCAATACTGGTTGTAGCCACGGTCTTTTTTGTAAACGGCAAAATCCGTTCGGATATTGTTGCCCTGTGCGCGCTCATCCTCCTGATGTTATTCGAGATATTAACGCCGGCAGAAGCTCTTTCGGGGTTTTCAAGCTCCATTGTGATCATGATGATCGGGCTGTTTGTGGTAGGAGGCGGCATCTTCCGCACAGGGCTGGCCAATGTGATCAGCCGGAAAATATTAACCCTGGCAGGCAACAGCCAAACAAAACTGTTTGTGCTGGTGATGCTGGTTACTTCGGCCATTGGAGGCTTTGTGAGCAACACCGGCACAGTAGCCCTGATGCTCCCGATTGTGGTGAGCCTGGCAATGGCCGCCAACACCAGTCCGAGCCGCTTCCTGATGCCCCTGGCCTTTGCCAGCAGCATGGGCGGGATGATGACCCTGATCGGGACGCCGCCCAACTTAGTGATCGACAGTACCCTCAGGGGCGCGGGCTACGATGGCCTTTCATTCTTTTCGTTCCTACCCATCGGCCTGATATGCGTTACACTGGGCATCGTCACGCTTGGCCCTCTCAGCAGGATATTTCTCACAAAAGACAAGGGTGCGGACGGCGCTAAAAAATCGAAATCGCTTAAAGACCTCGCCAACGAGTACCAGCTTTCGCATAACCTGTTCCGTGTGCGGGCCGTTCCCGGTTCGGCGCTGGCGGGCAAGAAACTGCAGGAACTGCACATACCGGAGCGTTACAACATCAATGTACTGGAAATAAGGCGACGCGCCAACAGCCAGAATCCATTCCTGAAAACCATCAATCAAAAGCTGGCCAGCGCCGGCACGGTTATTATAGAGAACGATGTGCTGTACCTTTCCGGATCAATTGAGCATGTAAGGCTATTTGCATCCGAAAACAAAGCAGGCATGATCGACATGCACGAATTGGAGGAAGAAGCGCTCGCCTTTTCGGGCAACCTTCGTTTCGACGAGATCGGGATTGCCGAAGTGGTGCTGCTCTCCAACTCGCGACTGGTGCATCAACCGGTGAAGAATTCCGGCTTCCGCGAAAAATACAAAGTCAACATCCTGGGCATCCAGCGCCAGAAAAACTACATCCTGCAAGACCTGAAAGACGAGAAAATGCAGTCGGGCGACGTGCTGCTGGTGCAGGGCGAGTGGAACGACATAGCGCGGCTTACCGAGGAGCCGGACGAATGGGTAGTCATCGGGCAACCGCTGGCCGAAGCCTCGAAGATAACGCTCGACCATAAAGCCCCGCTGGCGGCCGCAATCATGGTCGGCATGGTGGCGCTGATGGTCTTTGACACAGTGCCTGCCGCCGCCGCAGTGCTCATGGCTGCCGTGCTGATGGTGCTCACCGGGTGTTTCCGCAATGCCGAGGAAGCCTACAAAACCATCAATTGGGAAAGCATCGTACTGATCGGCGCCATGTTGCCGATGTCAATGGCCCTCGAAAAAACCGGGGCTGCGGCATCCATATCGAAAGGCCTGGTGATCGGGCTGGGAAACTTCGGACCTATGGCCCTGCTGGCAGGCATCTATTTCGCCACCTCGCTGCTCACGCTTTTCATCAGTAACACTGCCACGGCAGTGCTTTTCGCGCCCATTGCGCTGCAATCGGCCATCGAAACAGGTGCAAGCCCCTATCCGTTCCTGTTCACAGTAGCCATAGCAGCGAGCATGTGCTTTGCCAGCCCGTTCGCCACGCCGCCCAACGCGCTGGTGATGTCAGCGGGACGGTACACCTTCATGGATTATGTAAAAGTAGGCCTGCCCCTGCAGATACTCTTCGGTATTGTCATGGTGGTGGTAGTGCCGCTGCTGTGGCCGTTTTAGAGCCTGCTCCGTTAGACAGGTAAAGGAAAGGGAGTGATAAACCGTTTTAATTCTGTAAAAAATGAATCTGAAAAAATTAAAAGAAAAAGCCGGAAAAATAACAGGCGAATACATAGCCTTACAGCTATATGATGTGGCAGATTACGAAAAATACAAGCTCTACCGTATTGTTGCAAGCTCCACGAGCCTGGAAGGTTCAACGCTGAATGATATTGACACGCAAATTTTACTGGATGACGGTATTGTTTCAGCCGGAAAGCCTCTTGAACACCACCTGATGGTCAAAGATAATTATGAGGCCATTTTGTACGCTATACAAAACGCACACAGCAGGGCTATGTTATCGCCGGAGCTTTTATGCACGCTTAACGGCATGAATATGAAAACCACCGGCCAGGTAGTTAATACGGCTTTGGGAACAATCGACGCGCGAACCGGAACATACCGGATAACCCCGGCTTATTCGATAGCTCTGGGTTACTACATGAGTGCGGAAAAGATTCCGGAAACGGTAAAAAGTTTTTGCAAAATATACAGCGAGAAGATGCAGGAAACTGATCCGGTTCAGTTGCTGCAAAACAGTTTTGAGGCACACGCCAATCTGATAATGATTCATCCGTGGTATGACGGGAATAAAAGAACGGCACGCCTTGTAATGAACTATATGCAGGAATACGGAGGTTTGCCGTTGACCAGGGTACATAAATCCGAAATGGAAACTTACATTTCAAGTTTAAAGGAATACAAAGACAATGACAAGATTGATCCTTTGATTGCTTTCATGTTTTCACAACATATCAAAACATTAGAGGATGAAATCAATCAATACAAGGGTCAAAAAAAAAGTAATGATCTGTCATGCAAGGTTTCTGCAAAGCTCATGCAAGCCAAGGGAAAAGTCAAAAAAACCTGCCGCAATACTTCAAAAAGAGCAAACCCGAAAGACGGTAGCGCTGAAAGCAGCAGAAGAAAAAGTGAAATATAACAAGACCTTAAAACATGGGTACAGTTGAAAATTATCTTAATCAGGTCATTCAAGGCGATTGCTTAGATGTGATGCTCAATATCCCAAGCAAGTCCATTGATATGGTTTTATGCGATTTACCATACGGAACAACGCAAAACAAATGGGATTCCGTGATTGATTTAGACAAACTGTGGCAAGAATACACCCGAGTTATTAAAGATAACGGTGTAATTGCTTTAACGGCACAAGGCTTGTTTACCGCCAAATTGATAATGAGTAACGAAGAATGGTTTAAATACAAAATCGTCTGGATAAAATCCAAAGCAACCAATTTTCTGAATGTTAAAAAGCAACCGTTACGAAAACATGAGGATATTTGTATTTTCTACAAACAGCAACCAACTTACAATCCTCAAATGACTAATGGCGGGGCTTATGACAAGGGAGTTAGAAAAGACCAGTATACGGGAAGCTATGGCGATTTCAAGCCGCGACATGTACAAAGTAACGGCAGCCGCTATCCCAATGATATAGTTTGCTTTGAGGAACAGTTTGTTGATGATTTTGTTTATTTCAAAACGGCGGAATCTGAAGGACGTGTTTATCATCCAACACAAAAGCCGGTCGAACTGGGACGCTATCTTATTCGTACATTTACAAATCCGGGAGACACAGTCCTTGACAATGCCTGCGGCAGCGGCAGTTTTTTACTTTCAGCATTATTGGAGAACAGGCAGTATATAGGTATAGAAAAAAACGAAGACATACTTTTGCACAAGGTACAACCGACTGACTATATACAGGTTTGTAACGACAGGATAGAAGGCATTATGACCATAAAAAGAAATGAAAGAGACTTCGCATATTGAATCCCGACTTACTTTCAGAACAGCAGAAAGCAGAAATTTCAAAAAAATGGATAATTACTTCGACGGCGCAATGCCAAATGCTTCCTTGTAAATTCTGGAAAAGTAGGACAGGTTTTTAAACCCGACTTCAAAACACACGTCCGATACTTTTTTGTCGCCATTGCGGAGTTTTTGCTGCGCCACTTCGAGCCGTTTCCGTATAATCCATTTTTGCGGCGACAGGCTGCTCAGCTTTTTGAAATCACGCTTAAAAGCGGCAAGACTTCTGCCGGTAAAGTTTGCCATGTCTGCCGGCGAAAGGTCGTACATGTAGTTTTCGTTGAGGTAGTCGAGGATGTCTATTTTCCACGGCTCGGAAAAGTCGAACAGGGCGGAATAGAAACTCGTGTCCGTGTTGAGCAGGCAATAGACGCCTTCGGTCATTTTGAGCTTTATCAGTTCTTCCGTGGGCGGTATTGGCGAATCGAAGTAGGGTGTCATCGACTCGAAAAGGCTGACGATATCGGGACGGCGGGCAGGAAGTTTGTACAAACTGAACTTATGACGCTGGGCGTTGGTCGGCAGCTTGCTTCTGTCTAACGTTTTGTGGTAAAATTCACGCAGGAAGGAACGGGTAAAACTCAAGGTAATAGACTTGCACTGTTCGTTTCCTTTGGGGCGTTTTACCATATTTATCCGGTTGTCCTTACGGATAAAGACACATCCGCCCTTGCCGATCGTCGTGGTTTTGCCCTGTTCGGTTATATCTATCGCACCCGAAAGGACATAAATGAGACCATGCGTTTTTGCCATATCGCTGCGCTTGCAGCCGTTGTCGGAAAAACACGACAGGAAAACATTTGAGTAATTGATCGTTCTTA
>JAISDP010000321.1 GCA_031264715.1 Bacteroidales bacterium | reverse complement strand
TCGACGACGGTTACGCCTTCATTCTTTGTAATCTGGATGGGCGGAAGTTTGGATGCGGAAACGATTGCCGTACTGTTCAGGGTGATGCGGAGCATGTTCGGGACGACGGCGTTGTTCTGGATTTTCAGCGATCCGTTGGCGGTTGAACCCGATATAAAGTATTCTACGGTTTCCGGCGCGGAGGATGTAATGGTGACGTGCGCCCCGCTTTTTGCCACCGTAACGCTGCCGTCGGAGGGCAGGTTGTCAACCGTTGCGTCGTTGTCTGAAAAGACAATACTTACAGCGTTCGCGTTTATCGTAATTGTCAGTAAAGTAATATTCAAAGCGGTTAAATCGGCGTTGTTTACCGTTACGTCGGGAAGTATCCCGGCTTCATACCCGTCAAGCGTGGCGATGACGGTGTACGTGCCTGAAGGGATGCCGCTAACGGAATATGCACCCGAAGCGTCGGCTGTTGCAGCCTGTCCGACGAGGGTGTTGTCGCCCGACTTTCTAAGCTGCACCGATGCGCCTGCCGCCGCACTGCCGTTGGATTTGGTCACAATACCGCTAATGACGTAGGTCGGGACAGTGATTTTTTGCAGTACAATCCCCTCAACCGTCACATCGGCGCCGGTTACTTTTATTTCGTCAATAGAGCCGGTTTCATACCCGTTTAACGTTACCGTAATTTTATAATTACCTGCGATGACGCTGGTGATAATGTATTCTCCGGCTGCACTGACCGGCGATTCTCCCGCATTGCTGCCGTCGGAAATTTTCACGAGCATGACCGAAGCGCCCGCCGCCGCACCACCGTCGGATTTTGTTACCGTTCCGCCAATGTTGAATACCTGCGGCGCGTCTTCCTGAAGATTATCCGATCTGCCGCAGGACGACAGCATGATGCAAACGATGGCTGTTATCATTGAAATTATTCTCCCTGCTGAAAATATTGTTTTTGTTGCCATGATAATGGTGCATTATAAAATTTTGATGTGAAAATAGGAGCCTGGCAAATTCAGGACAAATAATTACCGTGAACGGTAAAAATATCGTGGTAAACGGCAAAAAATATTTATACTGCGCGCGGTGACCTCCCCTTAAGACATGCTCGGAAATTCGGGTCAATTGATGAGTCATCAGAATTTGCATACGATCTGTGCTTTCACCTCCGAGTAACGATCGCCACGGATCAGGTTCAATCCGCTACCGATTTCATTTTTGGTGGTATAATGCGTTGCGGCGTACTTGAACCTCAGGTCGAAATGCTTGCCCAGAGCATATTTCAGCAGCACATAAAGCCGGGTGCCCTGGTCGTAGAATGCAGGAATACTGAACGCATACAGCATATCGTTTTCGAAAGAATAGATGCGCGAATTGTAGTCGCCCGTATCGAAAAACGCATATCGCAAGGTGATTCGCAACGGATAGCGTTTAAAGGTATTGACGGTAGCGTAAATGTCCTGCGCAAGAAAATATCCATTGCTTGTGGCGCCCTCCTTCCGGTAGTTTTTCACTTCCAAGTGGTTGCCGATCCCGCATCCATCGGTGACCTGGTGTGAGAATACCAGCTTTACCGATGCCGTTTTTACGGGTGTTACAGCGCTCACGACTGTTTCGGCCGCGTTCTCTTCCTTTTCTTTGTAACGCGTCTGGATGTACATTTTTGTGTTGTGCGAGGGCATAAAGTCGGCCTGCAGCATGGCATCCTGTCCGAATGTAGGCGCGTCGGCACGATAACGCAGCCACGGAAACCGGAACATATCCCAATACGACGAGAACCGCCACCTTCCGCCCGGGCTCCAGTTCAAACCCATGTAAAAACCTTCCTCGTTGCTGTTCTGCGGATTTTCGCCCAGCGCCATCCCGTAAAGGGCATGGTAGTCCCTGGCATAATGCCGGTACAGTACGTTAGCGCCCATGTGTTCGCCAATAAGCATTTGTACGCCGTACAGCATTGCCCATGCGCCGTTTTGCCCCAAAGCCTGTTCACCATAGAAATTGGCATCGCCCAGACGGAAACGGAAATCAAGGCTGTAATTGCTGTGCGACTTGCCGGTGAATGCAAAACAGTTGTAGATATAAGGGTTGGGAACCAGCGTCACATCATAACCGTAACATGCTGCCGTTGCGCCGATATGCCACTCGGTGCGGTTTACCGAAATGTTGGCGCCGGCGATCTGCTCCATTGCTGCATGTTTTTTTGCAATTTCGTTAGGCGTCCGGTGGTAGCCATCGGTGGGAAACGACGAAGCTTCCGTTGCAAGCCCGTTTTCGTCCGTTGCCGTAACAGTTGCATCAATTGCCTTGCGTGAATAGAAAAGGCTTACATCCAGCGGATGGAGACGAAATGTAGCGCCTGCGCCTCTCATGAACCGGTTCTCGCCCGACGAACCGTATTTACGCAATCCCGAGTTGTAACGCATGGCGTTGAGCACCATGACGCTTTTACCGTAACCGAGTCCCGACCACAGTACCAGTCCTTGCCCGAAATCGGCTCGAAAATCGCCTGCAGTCACAGTTTTCAGCCACCCTTTGGTGTTAAGTTGAAAATGCGCCGAATAGAAATCGAAACCATAAGGATTATTCCTGCGGAAAAAGGACTCGCCGGCATCTTTCTCGGCCGTAATACCAAAGTACACCCGGTTGGCATAACTGAACGAATAACGCAGGTATGTCTTTACGGGACCTCCTGCATACCGGTTCCCGACCGAATCAGGGCGCAGGTAGCCTTCCTGCTCCTCGAGCGCCATTTGTACACCTGTAACCAGCCTGTTCTTCCCGTAACGAATTGCTCGACGGGGATTTACCACTGCACCGGCATCCTGTTTCTTTTCCAGCGAAATGAACGGCGCCAGGGTTTGCGCCAGTTCCGGCGTAAAACCGTATAACGAAGCAATCTCGTAGTATGACAGTATCGGGCCGCGGCTTTTCACATGATCCAGCAGGCTTTTTATCTGAAATTCCGTCAACCAGGTAATGCGGGCTACATCTTCAAAACCTGCATCATTGACATGCACCGGGTTTTCGGCTAAATCCTCCAGTGTTTCCAGCAACTGTTCCAGGTCCTGTTCGTCCTCGTTCTGTGCGGCAATATCAGTCAGCAGCGAACGCAATGCATCGCTGTCGGTAATCGGCTCCTGTGCTGCCAAATGCGGCAGAAACAACAGGCAAAGGAAGACCGGAAACATCACAGCTACCGGAAAACGCATATTCTCTACCATATCATAATTTTGCAATTAGTGAAATGTGCGGGTTGTATCCCAAAACCTTATGATGACTGAAAGCTGCGTCAATTGTGAAACTTTTCCAACTGTATCCCAACCCGAAGGCGTATTGATACGAATGGCCGGTTGATACGCCGCAACGGAGGAACAGTTCGCCGATGGGGTTATATTCCAAACCGCCTTTGAAAACCGCATCCATCCGTGAATCTTTTTCGGTTTCCACGCTAATGGTTGCTTTATCCCGAATGGTGTAACCAAGGCCAAATCGCATAATGACCGGTACCCGTTCGTCGGGACTGGCTTTTTGCCTGCTTCGCGATATGTTAAACAGGTGCGCTCCCACCGTCAGGTTTTTCACAGGCTCGCACAACAGGCCTGCTTCGCCGCACAGAACCCCAAAATTACCGTAATCTTCTGCGAAATGTGTATGGAAATAATCCACCTGCACGCCCAGTGCGAATTTCTCACCAAGTTTTTTTCCAACAGCCAGTCCGAACTTGGATTCGTTGTATTTCGAAAATCCGAAATACCTGTAATTGACAGCAATGGTGGTCGATTTGACAGGTACGGCAAAAACGCCTGCCTGTTGCGATAAGCTTTTGACATGAAAGCGACTTTCGCAGTATAAAGCCGCAGCAGGTTGTTCCAGGTAAGCCAAACCGGCCTGGTTATTGGTCGAAGCCCAAATATCAGTCATCATCACCGATGTGGCAGCCATGCCTGCCGAACGTGCACCTAACGGGTAATTGTCGTTGCCGGCACAGCAAATTCCTGTCACACACCCGTTGATAACAGTGTGCAAGATGATATTTTTCATGATTTTTCCCAAGCTGCTCATTAGTTTTCTCTTTAAGGATGTTCCGGGAACAATAGAATTCGTTTTTGCCCCAAAAATAAGAAAAATGCAATAAAGGATGCGAGGTTTACAAAAAAAATCACTGCTGTCCGGTAAAATTTTATGTAAGGTGCAATTCAAATTTCAAATTTCATTTGATTACGCCCTTTCAGGCCTTTCAGGGCTTAATGATATTGTGCATCCCGGTTCGTAGGGCGTTGCCGGCGTTGCCCTACGCTATTGATTACGCTCTTTCAGAGCTTTTTACATCTTCCGACCACGACTAGGCAACGCCCTGCGAAACGAAACACATCATATTCACCAAGCCCTGTAAGGCCTGTAAGGGCGTTATTGAATAATTTGATATTTTTACCGGACAGCAGTGAAAAAAAATGTCTTGTCCTGAAATCGCAAGTAGTAACTTGTGAGTGTCGCAAGTAGTAACTTGTGAGTGTCGCAAGTAGTAACTTGCGGGTGTCGCAAGTAGTAACTTGTGAGTGTCGCAAGCAGTAACTTGCGGGTATCGCAAGCAGTAACCTATTGAAAAATAATTTGCGCCTGTTCGTGCAATTAATTCGTGGATACTTATTCGAGCATCTTTTTCAGCTTGTCCATACTTTTATAGCAGGTCATGTCTATTTGCACCGGGACAATCGAGACATAGTCATGTTTCAAAGCCCATTCGTCGGTATCCACGGCATCGG
>JAISDP010000303.1 GCA_031264715.1 Bacteroidales bacterium | reverse complement strand
TTTATATTCTTTTGATGGAATGTAGCCGGTGCGTATACCTGTTTTCCGCATCGTTAAATATCCCCTGCCCGTCGAAACGGTCGATCCGTACGCATCCCGAGACATGAATGATACTGTTTGCATCGCACAGAACGCCGGTATGCACTATTTTCCCATCGTCATTACAAAAAAAGGCAATATCATTGGTACCAGCCATGTCGGAGGGTATTTCGCGTCCTGTCTGCACTTGTTGCGAAGCATCTCGCGGCAGCCAGTACCCGGCCATCCGGCAAATGATCTGTACCAGGCCTGAGCAGTCGATTCCGAATATGGTCTTTCCGCCCCAGAGATAGGGAGCGCCCAGGTATTGCAGGGCGAATGCCACAAGTCCGCCGCTTTCGGGCTGTGTCATGCCGCCAACAAAGGTATATTTTTCACCGGCCAGTTGAAACGACGAGTGCTCGATAGCGGACGGAAGAAGACTGCCCCCGGGCAAGTGGATATGTTTGCCGGCTACGGCGCAAATGGCGTAAGGCGAACAAATGACGTGGGGCGTGCTTGCCAGGGGGAAATCGTCGGGGAGGTCGCTCACCGTGTTCGCCGAGACCCAACCCTGATAACCGTCGATTCCCGAACGGATGTGAAGCCAGTTCCCAGCATTTTCGATCACGATAAAATATTCGCCAAAAAGCAGCTGCGATACCATTTCGCTCTTTTCCGAAGGCTCGACCCGCATCGGGACACAACTTGACAAACTGATGCCTGCGCTTTTCATAACAACTCGTAGCTGCTGATTTGTACGGGAGCCTGCAATGTGGGTAATATCCGTTCGAGAAGGATACCGTCGCGGTTGTCGTATTCGTAACCAAAGGTAGCGCGGATGCCCATCAGGATGAACTGCACGGCGCGGTCGAGGGCTATGGGCAGACTGTCGCCCTGCATCAGCGATCCGGTGATGACGCTGGTGAACGTATCGCCCGTGCCTGGGTAGTGCGCCGGGAAATAGAGGCACGAAACTTTCCAGAAGCGTTTGCTGCGTTTCTCGTAAGCCACCACCGACGTGGTTTTGGCTGTCCTGTCTTCGGGGACGCTCGTCACAATCACTATTTCAGGTCCATGATCGGCCAGCATCACCAGGTATTCCTTCAATTCGTCCAAAGGCGCCTGTTCCCGGTAGGGCTTGTCTATTAACATGAACAGTTCGGTAAGGTTTGGCGTGATGACCACCGCTTTGCGGATGAGCACGCGCATCTGTGCAATCATTTCGCCGTCGAGCGAGGTGTACAGTTTACCGTTGTCGCCCAGCACGGGATCAACCACCACCAGTTGCCCGTCGCCGGCAAATTCGTCGATCAGGCTGGCTACAATGGCTGTTTGCCTCGACGAACCGAGAAAGCCGCTGTATATCGCATCAAATTTAAGATCGAGCTGTTTCCAGTGGTCTACAAAAAGGGGCATCTGATCGGTAAGATCCAAAAAAGTAAACCCGGGGTATTGCGTGTGCGATGACAATACCGCCGTGGGTAAAGGGCAAACCTGTATGCCCATTGCCGACAGGATGGGGATGGCTACTGTTAATGATACACGGCCGCATCCCGAGAGATCGTGTATTGCTGCTACCTTTTTAACCGGATTATGCATATAAAGTAATCGAATATTATTTGTTGATTGATGATTAAATATTTATACAGGATGCACTGAATCACAATAGACGATTACTTACCGGATATTATTGTTTTTCAGGCCTGTCTCCGCGCCTGTTCCGCATTTTCTGCAACAGGTAATTGCGGAACCCCATTTCGGCTACGTACAGGTTCATGACTTTTCGCGCCGACAGTACTTTCCTGAACTTCGCATCATATTCGGCCGGCAGCGCCATTTCCTGCCGCTGGATGGCTACCAGCCGGTTGAGCTGCTCTTCTACCTGTTTGTCGTTCAGATGATCGGCGTCATTCATGTATTTATGCATGATGGATGCCCTTTCCTCGAACAAGGCGGTGCGCTTGTTGTCCATCTCATTGTAGACGGGCCAGAAAAACTGCGCTTCTTCGGTGGTCAGACCGACTTTTTCAGTAAAGTACGCGATGCGCTCTACCTGCATCTGCTCGCCAAACGCTTTGCCACGCCCTCCCGGACGGTCGGGCATCCCCGGATCCTGCGCTCCGGCTTGCAAAAATATAAAAAAACACAATATCGAACTAAAAAATAATCTGGACATGGGAATTGAATATTTCGTTTGTTAATTATTGGCTCTTTAGTCTTCACCCGCAAGGGAATGGACAATAGCTGCCACGTTGATATTATCGCGTTCGAGGAAGCAGATGATGGCCTCGTCCTCTTCGGAATCGGCATAGCCGGGTTCAGTGGTTGCGATGTTTTCCGGCATGGCGACGTCTAATGCTTCGGCCATCAGCGTTGCCCTGTCCGCCGCATAGAACCACCGGTAGAAGTCTTCGTCGACAGCAGTTTCGGCCACGGCTGCCTGCTGGTCAGTGTACGTCATGTACAGGACTGCACCGGTAAAGATGAACAGGATGCAGGCTGCGGCGGCAACCAGCGCCCGGCAGGTATTCATCCTGACGGTGCGGTACCTGGCTTCCCGGAGGCTTTCTCCGGCCTGCACCCGGCTCATGATACGCTCCTGGAGGGAATCGAAATATCCTTCGGGAACCGTAAACGGATTGGCATGATTATCTAAAATATCCTTCTTCATATTCATTGAATTATATCTCCTGTTAAAAAATCAAGAATTGTTCAGATCGAACCAGTATTTTATTTTCTTCACTGCGTGGTGATACGATGCTTTGAGTGCGCCAACCGATGTGCCGAGTATTTCGGACATGTTTTCGTAGGGCATCTCGTCGAAATACTTCATGTTGAACACAATCCTCTGTTTTTCGGGCAGGGTAAGGATGGCCTTCTGCAATTGAAACTGCAGTTCGTCGCCCGAAAAATATGCATCGTAATGCAACGAACTCGACAACAGGTATTCGGCATCTTCCAACGGTATCATTTGCCTGTTGCGTTTTTGGTTCAGGAAAGTGATCGATTCATTGGTTGCGATGCGGTAAAGCCACGTGTACAGTTGCGCTTCGCCCCTGAATGTTTCCAGCCCCTTCCACGCTTTCACAAATGTATTCTGCAATACATCATCCGTATCCTCGTGTACAATGACGATTTTACGGATGTGCCAATAGAGACGCTCCCTGTATCGAGCCACAATCCGGTTGAAAGCATCATAACGGCTGCCTTCGCCACGGAAACGTTCCAACAATTCGTCGTCGCTATATTCGCTCATTCATTTGCCTTCTTATTCCACAAAGAAAACATTTTTAATCTGTTTGACCTGC
>JAISDP010000287.1 GCA_031264715.1 Bacteroidales bacterium | reverse complement strand
ATTTCCGAAATGACGGTTGCTTCGTCCAATTACTGGAACATTATTCACGGAGCAAAAGAGGGAGAAGCTGCACAGGACACCGAAGGCATACAGATCATGCAGACACTGGGCGCCAACATAGCATGGCTTCTGAAATCACAACAAGCCAACGCTAATGCGGCGCCTCCGCCATCCGGAAGGGTAATACTGAACTTTATACGGTAGATCGTAAGATGACGGGATTTGGTCGATATGAACCGATATGTCTTCTACCAATATGTCATCCCTGACGGGATTTCGCCGAATGATGGAACGTTGCCCGTGAGGGCATTCATATCAATAGCATCAATGCGGACAAGTTCCACTGGCTGCCGGTAAGCCGAGACATTTTAGAATGTCCCCCCGACGAACAGTATGGGTCAATTATTGAGTAATGGTTGTTTCTTTGCCGGATTCCAATTGTTGCTGTTCCGTTTTGATTTGCCGTACTGTTTCGGCTTCGCGCACCCGTTTTTTCTTCTTTTTCTTTTTGTCCTTGCCAAAACCTTCGCGTTCCATATTTCCCCAGCTTCTTACCCCGCGCAGGTAGTCGAAATTACCGCGTACTGCCCACCAAACCGTCCGTGGATGGTAGAAGAACGGCTCTAACAATGCCGTTCCCAGTAATTGGAATACTTCCTTACGGGATTTATATTTATGAAAGGTTTTTTCTTCGAACAGGATAGCCCATGTACTGAGCATCACAGCAAAGGTATACACGAAAGTCAAGAGCAACAGGAAGAACGGCCAATTGACAGACCCTGTAATCAGCAGGAAGATGAAATACAAATATCCCAGGAACTCCAAGATCGGCGCCAGCCACTCGAAGAAGAACCAGTAGGTGTAGCCCAGCACTCCGAACTTTCCGTATTTCGGATTCATGAACAATTTACGGTGCGTGATCAATGTTTCCAGTGTACCGCGCGTCCAGCGGTTGCGCTGGCGTCCCAGAACCTTACCGGTTGCGGGTACTTCGGTCCACACCAGCGGGTCGGGAATATACACTACCTGGTAGGACAATTTCTGTTCCACCATGTAACGCCTGATCCGTACTACGATTTCCATATCTTCGCCTACGGTTTTGGTGCTGTAACCGCCGCACCTGATCAGCACCTCTTTATCGAACATGCCCAATGCGCCCGAAATCAGCAGGAGACCGTTGAGTTTTCCCCAGGCCATGCGCGCCAGCAGAAATGCACGCGTATATTCCAGCACCTGCACGCGGGGCAGGAAATTTTTTGGCAACCGTATTTCCTGTATCTGGCCGTCCTCGATGACACACGAGTTGGCAATGCGGATCACCCCTCCGGCGCCGATCACTTTCTTGTCGGTTTCCTCCATGAACGGTTTCACCATCTTCAGCAATGCGTCGGGCTCCATGATAGAATCGACGTCAATACAGCAAATAAGGTCTTTCTTCGAGATGTTAATGCCTGCATTCAGAGCATCGGCTTTGCCGCCGTTGACCTTGTCGATTACAGTCAGGTTCCTGAATGCGCCGTTTTTCGATTTGTAAACGCCCCTGATGCGTTCGCAGGGGATACGGTAATCGAAGAAGTAGCTTACACGTTCCAGGTCGTACGCATCGATCATCCGCTTGAAGGTATTGTCGCTACTGCCGTCGTTCACAATAATTACCTCGTAGTTATTGTAGTACAGCGATAACAATGCGCGTATATTTTCAATAATGGTGCGCTCCTCGTTGTGTGCGGGCGCAATTACCGAAATCGAAGGCGTGAGCGGGGCCAGGAGGATCGAGGTATAATCCACGTAGCTGTTTTTGCGCAGGTAGCTGCGCAGGGCGACAGCCGATACTGCGGATAGAATGAGATATACCGTAAATATGAAACACGTCAGTATGAAAATGACGTTGTTGATGATAAAAAAGAATATGTCCGAAAATATATGTCCCATTAGCTTATTCTTTTGTCGAGTACGTGGCGTATGATGATCTGATAATTTTTATATTCGGATTTCATGAGTTTCACCAGGGCGGCGATACCCACTTCACCCATCTTGCTGATCGCCTTGGCCGATTCGATCTGCAACTGTACATCATCTTCCTTGTCGAGCACCAGCTTCAGGAATCCAAGCACCATTTCGTCGGGCATTTTGCCCATAGTATGAACAATCGCAAGGCAATTGGCGTATTCCTCATTCTTGTACATGTGTTTGAGGTGCGGCAAAGTTTCACGCAACTGTATCTCGCCGCATACAACGATCGCCATGTGACGGACATCCTTATCGGGATGCGCCAGACATTCGATGATCTGCGGAGCGGCTTGCTGCTGCTTGAAAACCTGTATCATCCGCAAAGCAAAGATGACCACGGTTTTGTTCGGAGAGCTGGTCCATCGCGAAAAATGGGGAACAGGCAGGTCGTGTATCGCGATCAGTTCGTACACGTTCAACTGTTCCCACAATGTAAACGGGAATGTCAGGTGGTCAAGGAAGCCGAAAGGATCGTTTTCATTCAACCGTACCAGCGCCAACTGAGCCTCCATGCGGAGTATGTTGTTTTTGCTCTTTAAAGCCTGGCGTATCTTGTCGTTGGCCTCGGTAACATCCATAAAGGCCAGTTCCCTGAATCCTTTCACCTGGATGTGCCATTTGGGGCTGTATATTTTCCTGATGGAATCCTGGTCGAGCTGTATCTGGCTGTACAATTCCCGCAACTGAGTCCTTGCTTCTTCGTTGACGCCGATACTCATCGTCATACTCATACTTTTGCTCAATTCGCGCATCTGGTTGATGAGTATTCCGCGGTTAAAGTCGGATTTGGCAATCAATGCTATTTTCCTGTATATATCCTCGTTATGTTCCGATGTGAGGTAGTCGAACAGCAATGACTCGAACTGTTCCATCAAACGGTCGGTTTCAATCTGCCGCACCTGCATTTTGTTGCGGTTGATCAATATCCAGACCAGCAATACAATCAGGCAGAGAATACTCAAAATAATAACGATGATCAGGGTCTTCACCAGCGCTCCCGACCGGTTATGCTCAACTTCCATCAACCACCAGTTGATGCCCGACGAAGGAGCGCTTTCGCCTGTGAGCGTGTCGGCCACGGATATTGGTCGTTCCTGCGGCTGTATCGCCCGGATATCCGGCAGACAAAACAGCAGCAATAAAATAAATCCTATTCGTTGCGCATATTTGATCATAACAACCATAGTTGCGTGCATTATTTAAACATGTTAAAATAGTACCTCACACCCGCTGAAGCCTGGAAGTGGTCCCGATAACCATCATCGTATACATAACCTACCGATGCCAGGAAAAACCAACAGACTGTGACAAACTTAAGAACCCCGACCTGAATCCGGTACGAACTGCCCGGATTGGGGTTCAGATGTATAAAATCGTCGCTGTAATTGCCGTATCCTGCCATAGCATACACATAATCGTCTTTTTCGGTGAAATAGCGACGATATGTCAGGTTGTACGAGTCGATCCACCGCGAATTTTGGTAAGTGAAAAAAGGCCGGAAGCTCAGATAATTTTTGTTGTACAACCATGATATTGAGCCGGTGTAAATCCATGCAGGGTCTGTCCAGTACAGGAATCGCATACCCAGCGACGCCTCAAACCCTTTGGGTAGCCGCTGAAAAAATTCGATGGCGCCCCTGTGCTCCGGGAAAAAATCATTCCGCGAATAAGCATAGTCAAGATACAGGTAATTGGTTGGGAACAGTTGCTGATAGGCCTCCAGTTCGTATTGGAAAGCCAGCGACTTGTA
>JAISDP010000274.1 GCA_031264715.1 Bacteroidales bacterium | reverse complement strand
GAACGGCTGATGCGTACTCTTTTCTTGACTGGTGCCAGTCGCCCAGCAAGCGGTATGCCTGGAACATTTCGGGATTGGCATGTACGAAGCGGCGCACAAAACGCTCATCCACCAGTCTTTTTCCCGTTCCATTGCTGTCCATATCGGTTCTTATCGAGTCGCACATCTGTCGATAGCGCAGGAATTGTGCGTAATCGGGCGAATAGAGCAGACTGTCGGCAGGGATACTGCCTGCGATTTCGGGGAGACGTCCGGTATGCAACAGCCGAGCTACAGGCATGGCAAAAATACTGTCGGCGTTATACGCAACCATTTCACCTAATTGGTATGGATGCGTTGACACCCAGAATTTCTGCTCCGCCGGTTTGAAAATCACTGTGTGGTGGGCGATCAGTTGGTTGATTGCTTTTTCGTTGCCGTAGCCGATTGTTTTTCCGCCTAAGCCGCGAGTATCACGCAGTACGGTAGCAATACCGGTTTCGTTGAATACCGGATTGGCGGCTAACAGTTCACTGGCGCGGGCCAGGCGATATGGGCTGTCGCTTTCGCGAATATTTTCGAGATTGGCGGCATCGCTGGAAAAGGTATCGCTTTGGAAATGATTGGTACAAATGATCCGGCTGCCGGCGGGAGAAAATAATCCCTGCTTGTCGGGTGTTTTTTCAATGGCGCTTGCACGATTATCGGCACATGAGCCGATCAGGAACGATTCCGAAACAAAAATGCTGCGTTTTGCGGCAATGGCATAAGCTTCGTCGATAGTAGCTGCATATTGCAGCATTTCGCGCGCCAGCAACGACACAGGCATCGCCGAGGTAGTGGGAATACCTGATTTTGCTGCATTAATGGTTACAGTCAATCCTTTTTCGTTCATGCCCGAAAGCACGCCGCACATATCTGCCCAGCCGACCATCGTAAAACGATAGCCTGAATCGGGCCGAATGAAACACACGATCTTGTTTTCGGCAAAACGTTCGCCTGCGTAGAAATCAAAATTGCGTCCCACCACCAGGCTGCTGTCGGTTGTGCATCCGTTCCACAGCGCAAACGAGGTGCAGCCCACCATATTCATGTTCTGCAAGGCATGCCCGATATCGTGTGCCGCGTGGTAGTTGAGTTGCCGCAGGTATGGACTTGCAATGAAGTCGAACCGGGGCGATGCCGACAGCGATGTGCCGTAAATTTCCTCCAGGTATTCCTGTGGGACATATTCGGGCAGCTTGCGGTTGAACCATGCCACAAAATATTTGAGAAACCGGAGGTAAGACGTCGAAGGCACGTACTGTCCGATCATCTCCACAAAAGCATCCTCCTGGTATTCGAGCAATTCCCGTGTTAATTTGCCAAATGCTACACCGCGTTCGAAACCGTTACCTTCGAGGCACATTTCCCACAATCCGCTACGGCTTCGGTGCAGCCAGTTGTTGCCGACCACATACAGGCTATCGCTGACTTTCACCCGTTGCCATTGTGTACACGACATGTCGACGATCACAGGCGGAGGAATATTCAAGCTCCGGGCATACAGAACCAGCCCCGCAATGCAGGCAAGCAAGACAATAAGTGTGATGTAACGCTTCTTCAAGAATTCGGGTTTCGGGTTTCGGGTTTCGGGTTAAAATAGGCTTTATCCAACCCGGAATCCGAAACTAATTTACTTCAAGAGTTTGTTGAAAAACTTTTCGGGGAAAATGGCTGGTGCGACTTTTCCAATAGGTTTGTATAAATACGTTTTTTCCAGCGTTTCGGGTTCGATGAAGCGCTTTTTGTCGTTCACCCGATTGAATAACAATATAAGAACACTTAGGATGAGCGCATTGGCAAATATGCCGAAAGTGGCGCCTGCCAAGCGATTGATCATTCCCAAGGCGGCAGCGTCGGCCACTTTCGAGACCAAATGTCCGGAAGTATATACCAGTATCAGGATCAAGAGGAAAACAATGATGAAGGAGGCGATGGAACAAAACAGTTCACTCATCTGGAAATGTTTCCGTATGAACGGCTCGAGTTCGCCGGCGAAAGCAAACCCACCCCAAATGGCAAGCACCAGGGACAATATCACAAAACTTTGTATGATGAAACCTTTTTTGAATCCTTTATACGCCCCCCACCCCAAACACAGCAGGATGATGGTATCGATCATGTAATTCATCTTATTCTTACGGTCTTATACATCTCCTGTCTTTCTTTTACGACAGCAATTCCTCATAAAACACACCGTAATCCTGGATATATGTTTCAGGATTGTGCTGAATAACCGGCTTCCCGATCGTTTTCAGGTATTTATCCACTTTGGGATTGATTTGATCGCCCACGGTAATGAATCCATCTGCAAAGTCGATGGCCAGTTTACTCAGTGCCGCGTAATCGGGTTTTTCCAATACGGCCACATCTTTCCTGGCGACGCCATCGGTCAAAGCCTTGGTTTTAAAATCGGGGTTGAACGGGCTTTCGAAACCATCGTTATATATGGAATATACTACCTTGGCTTTCGAAAACAGGGGATCTTCACGGAAGGCTTTTTTTACATACAAAGGTATCAATCCTGTAAACCAGCCGTGGCAATGCACCACGTTGGGCTGCCAGCGCAGCTTACGAACCGTTTCGAGCACGCCGCGCCCGAAGAATATGGTGCGCTCGTCGTTGTCGGGAAAATACTCATTCCTGTCATTGCTGAACGTATATTTGCGGCTGAAATAGTCGTCGTTATCGATAAAATATACTTGCATCCTCGCCGATTGTATGGAAGCAACCTTGATGATGAGCGGATGATCCGTGTCGCTGATGATCAAGTTCATACCCGATAAACGGATAACTTCGTGCAATTGGTTTCTTCGCTCATTGATACATCCAAATCTTGGCATAAATGTACGAATCTCCTTACCTTGTTCTTGTATTCCTTGTGGCAGATTCCGGCAAATTGTCGACATTTCGGTTTCAGGAAGGTATGGTGTAATCTCCTGAGCAATAAATAATACCTTCATGCTATATTATGTAAAATATACTGATAATTAACAGTGCAAAGATAATAAAAAAAAATCGAATATAAACAAATCCCCTGAACGCTAAAATTGTAAGTAAATATGTCTTTTCCATATTTTGCCGGACATTTGATCCTGTATTTTACCCGCTCATACCCTTGTTATGGAGTTGTCAAGAACGTTTCGGAATGTTACCCGTGAGGCGCTGTACTGCATATTCACAAAAAATC
>JAISDP010000260.1 GCA_031264715.1 Bacteroidales bacterium | reverse complement strand
GTTTGCCGGTAATACTCATTATTCCCGGTCAAAAGGAAGATTACCGGCAGGTAATATGCGACAGCCAGTGCAACACGACCGTCGAAATCCCGATAGATTCGGTGGAAATTGAGCAGGTGCTGAAAAAGATTCTGGGTTATCTTCGGTGAGATCGCAAAAAAAGAATTAGCCACAAACTAAGTTTTCCATATAAAATTGGTATTTTTGCTTCATATTGTAGAAAAAAGGGCAACATGAGCAAAGTCAACATTTTATTATTTCTTTTTCTTACCGGCATCATGTTTTCATGCAAGCCGGGCTGGAAAATAGTTTGGGAAGAGAATTTCGATAAGGAAGGTGTGATCGACGAAACCGTGTGGAGTAAAATTCCCCGTGGCGGATCCGATTGGCAGCGCCACATGTCCGATTACGACGCACTGTATGATGTAAAGGACGGTAAACTGGTATTGCGCGGGATGGTGAATCCCGGGCTGTCGGGCGATACCATGCCTTTCGTCACGGGAGGCGTCTATACCAGGGATAAAAAGTCGTTTTACCACGGCAAGATCGAGATTCGCGCCAGGCTGGGAAATGCCAGGGGAGCCTGGCCTGCTTTCTGGCTGCTGCCTTTCGATAATGGGCAATGGCCCTGCGGCGGCGAAATCGATATCATGGAACGGCTCAACAGCGATACAATTGCCTACCAAACCGTTCATTCAGATTATACTCACAAACTCAAGCAGAAAGAACCCAAACAGGGAACTACGGCCCCCATCCGCAAGGACGAATACAATATATATGGTGTGGCATTATATCCCGACAGCCTGGTATTCAGCATCAACGGCAAACGTACCATGAACTACCCGCGTATCGAAACCGGCCTGGAAGGACAGTTTCCGTTCGACCGGCCTTTTTACCTGCTGCTCGACATGCAGTTGGGCGGCTCATGGGTGGGCGAAGTGGATGCAAACGACCTGCCTGTAGAAATGCACATCGACTGGGTCCGGTTTTACGAATGGAAAAAGTAAACAATGAAACTCTCATCTTTCACCGTATTGCTTATCTGGGCGACACTCAGCATCGCAGGGCTGGCTTTTCTGCCGCTGCTGCGGGTGCAGTGGCAGCCTTCGCACACATTACCGTCGGTGACAGTGAGCTACTCGTGGCCTAACGTATCAGGACGAGTCGTGGAGCAGGAGGCGACCTCGCTGCTCGAAGGCGGCCTGAACCGTATTCGCGGTATCCGGAAGATTTCATCCACGTCGCGCAACAACAGCGGTTACATCACCATTGAGTTCGACAAAACCGTAGATATGGATGCCGTCCGTTTTGAGGTGGCGTCAGCCATACGGCAACTTTATCCCAAACTGCCCGAAGGAGTGGGTTTCCCGACCCTGTCGCTCAACCGTCCGAATAACGAACAGGAAAAAGCGCTGCTGGTATATTCGTTGCAGGCATCAGCCAACCCTGCCGGGATTCAGCAATATGCCGAGGAACAGATCAAGCCTGTGCTGTCGCAGATCGAGGGCGTTAGCCGCATTGCCGTATATGGCGCTTCGCCCTACGAATGGATGATAGAATATGATGCCGTACAGCTACAGGCCATCGGGCTTACACCGTCTTCGTTGCAGCAGGCCGTTAAACGCCATTATAATGTGGAGCCGCTCGGTATGGTGCAGGATGTGGATGACAGGGGGCGCAAGGCATGGATGCAGCTTACCGTGGGAAACGCCGATACGCGTCACATCCGTTTCGAGGAAATACCCTTGCAGTCGGCCCAGGGGCGGACCGTACGGCTGGGCGATATCGCCACCGTGCGGCACACCGAACAGGAACCGACTTCGTATTACCGTATCAACGGGATGAATACGATCAACCTGGTGATATACGCTTCGTCGCAAGCCAATCATATCGTACTGGCGCAGCAGGTAAAAACAAAACTTGCAGCAATGGAGTCATTGCTTCCCAAAGGCTATTCCACGCTGAATACTTACGATTCAACCGAATACATCAGCGGCGAACTGAACAAGATGTACACGCGCACCATTGCTACGATTTGCATCCTGTTGCTGTTTATCCTGATCGTCACGCGCAAATTCCGCTTCCTGATGATCATCCTGCTGAGCATCATGGCCAACATCTGCATTGCACTGGGGATGTACTACCTGTTGCATATCGAAATCCACCTTTATTCGCTGGCAGGCATTGCCATCTCGCTGGGGCTGATCATCGACAATGCCATCGTGATGATGGAACATATCCGCAGCCGCGGCAACCGGCGCGTATTTGTGGCTATCCTGGCGGCAACGCTCACCACGGCTATCTCGCTTTCGGCAGTCTTTCTCCTGGACGAGCGGATCAAACTCGACCTGGTTGATTTTGCCATCGTGGTGATCATTAACTTGCTGGTATCGCTCGCAAGCGCATGGTTCCTCACACCGGCGCTGTATGACAGGCTGGTCGGGAAGAGTATCAAGAAATTGATGATTAAAAATCGAAAATCGAAAATCAGGAGGGTTCCGGCTATGGCTTCACGTATTTATACTTCCACCCTTTCGGGGATACGGCGCCGGCAATGGATCGCCTGGACAGCCCTCGTGTTGGGATTCGGCTTGCCGGTATTCCTGCTGCCCGATAAGCTCGAGGGTAAAAGCCGTTGGGCGGGTATTTACAACAAAACACTGGGCAGTCCATGGTACATAGAGAAAGCCAAACCCGTTGTCGGTAAGGTATTGGGCGGAAGTTTGCGACTGTTCGTGCAGTTCGTGTACGAAGGATCACAGTGGAATCCCAATCGTGAACGCACCACATTGAATGTATATGCCAATATGCCGCCGGGCTCCACCATTGTGCAAATGAACCAGTCGATGGAGATGCTGGAACAATACCTGTCAGGGTTTAAGGAAATCGACCGTTTCCAGACAAATGTACACAGGGCGCAGAACGCCAGCATCAGCATTACATTCAAGAAGGAGCATGAATTTGGCTATTTTCCGCACCAGCTCAAGAGCCAGTTGATAACCTGGGGTATCAATTCCGGCGCTTCGGATTGGTCTGTCTATGGCGTAGGCGACGGATTTTCGAACCGTATGTACGAAACCAACGGGCAGTACCGCATACAGCTTTACGGTTACAATTTCGACCAGCTTTACGGTTATGCCGAGGATATCCGTCGAGAACTGCTGCAATACCCGCGTATCAAGGAAGTGAACCTGATGAGCCGGTATACCTGGGAAAAAAATATTGACCGCGAGTTTACCCTGACACCGGACATTAAGCGGCTGGCTATGAGCGGAATCTCGTTGCCTGCATACTTCAACATGGTGCGTAGCGCTGCCGGAAACGAACAGATCGCTTTGGGCATAGTGATCGACGGAACTTACCAGAACATCAAATACAAGGCAAAGCAACTGGCCGAGACCGACCGGTGGTCGCTGTACAACAGCCTGCTGCATACCGGCGACACTTACCTGAAGCTATCGTCGAACAGCGAAATGGTGAAGGAGGCCGAGCAGATGGAGATATGCAAAGAAAATCAGCAATACACCATGACTGTGTGCTACGACTACATTGGCTCGTCCAGGTTTGGCAGCAAGCTGCACGAGCGTACGGTGAAGGAAGCCAACGAAATACTGCCATTGGGCTATAAGGCCGAAGTTGTGGGCTGGAGCTGGTGGCAAAAGGAGAAAAAACAATACTGGCTGATTATATTGATCCTGGCGGTGATGTATGTGCTTTGCGCGATATTGTTCGAGTCGCTGTGGCAACCGCTGGCGGTTATCAGCTTGGTGCCGTTTGCTTTTATCGGGCTGTTCCTCACCTTCTACCTGTTCCATCTGAATTTCGATCAGGGCGGTTTCGCCGCTCTGGTGCTGCTTTGCGGCCTTACGGTAAATGCCGCCATATACATCATCAACGACTATAATAACCTGAAAACCTCGCACTGTTCCTCGCGCCGTGTCTACATGCAGGCTTTGCACGGCAAGATAACGCCCGTGATGCTGACCATCCTGTCGACCATCCTCGGATTGATTCCATTTGTAGCAGGCGAACACCGCGAACCCTTCTGGTTTGCTCTTGCCGCCGGAACCATGGGAGGGCTGTTATTCTCGCTGGTGGGAATACTGTTTTACCTGCCGCTGTTCTTCTTCAAAAGGAATGGAAGAGCCAGGCCCGTTGTTACAATTGAGTGATCGGGAAATGATTTCCCGTCAGGAAATATTTCTTATCGTCAAGGAAATACAACATTTTCTTACGAACAAAATGAATTGGCATGAAAGCGCTGTAAACATAAGAAAATAACATTATCTTTGCGCCCGATTATGTTTATAAAAGTTAATAAAAGTTATGTTTTTGCGATTTGGATTTGTTTTGTTTTTGGCAATTGCTTTGCCGTGTGTTTTTGTTTCGTGTGATAAGGATGACGAAGAAGAGCCTTATGATGTCGTGATTGATTTCCAGGATGTGAATATCCTGCAGGATCCGGGATATATCGAAAATGCAGGGGCCGGCTTGGACGGCATTTTTACGGAAGGGATTATTTCTTTTCCCAATTACTATAATACGGAATACAATTCATGGAGCGGATTTGCATATTCGCAAATGCATGATGTTGCAACTCCGGGATATGCTAACCAGTACAGTGTTTATGCCCTTAACGATCCGCAGGAAAACAGGTTCATGGTTGCTTTTCTTTCTGATCCGGCGGATTATTCTCCAAAAGGATCTTTTACCTTCAGCCAGCCTGTGAAAGACCTGTCTTTTGATGTGGCTAATACGACGTATGCTGCCCTGGCCATGATGAACGGCCATGCGCCTGCTGAAAAGTTTACCGATACCGATGATTGGTTCAAACTGATGGTACAGTTTTATGATGCAAATGGAAGCCCATTGTTTTTCAACGGCCAAAATCCTGAACCTCGGGAAATACTGTTAGCTCAAGGTACTCAAATCCTAAATACATGGATACATATATCTACAATAGCAGAACCGGTATCGAAGATCGAGTTTTCTCTTGTATCCACGGATAATGGAGATTACGGTATGAACACTCCCGCTTATTTCTGTATTGACAACATAAAAGCCAGGATAGTTAAGTAAAGCTACCCATCAGGCTTTAGGGAGAATCGGCAGGCTAAAGAAAAATATCGATCCCTGTGCCGGCTTGGACTCAAACCATATCCTGCCGCCGTTGGTTTTAACGAAATCGGCACACAGCACCAAGCCCAAGCCTGTGCCGGTTTCATTGTTGGTTCCGCGTTTACTGGTAGTTTCCGATAATTTGAATAATCTGTCCTGCACATCCTGTGTCATCCCTGTACCATTGTCTTTCACCGAAATAACCAGTTCATCGCCCAAAAGCTCCGATTCGAGGCTTACTTCCCCTCCCGTGAAGGTATATTTAAGTGCATTCATAGTCAGGTTGCGGATTACCACGGCAAACATATCTTTATCAGCGTATGCTTGCAGCTTTTCGATCCTGTTGTCCAGGCGTATCTGCTTTCCGGCAGCGATTCCTTGCAGACTGTTGGTTACCAAACAACTGGTTGCCTGTACATCGAAATATGCCAGCGACGGTACTATGCCTTGCATCTGGCTTTTCGACCAGTGAAGCAGGTTATCAAGCAGCCCGTATGTGTCGTCCACCCTGTTCGAGATACTTTTGAGCAGTTCAGTTTGCGTGTCCGTATCCAGCATGTTCTCGTTCACTAATTTCAGCATGCTTGCCAGTGCGCCGATGGGACTTCGAAGATCGTGCGCCACTACCGAGAACAGTTTGTCTTTTACATGATGAAGTTTCTTCAGTTCCTGGTTCTTCTTCTTTGTTAGCCAGGAATAATATGCAAGCAGGGCGATCAGGGCAAGAATCACGACCAGTGTAACAGCCAGGATATAAATCAGTAAACGCTGTTTCTGCTGTTCCCGCTGCAATGCCTGGTTCTCATTTTTCATGTTATGCCAGTTGATCATCCCGGTCATCACACTGGAACTCTTCTGTTCGGCAATACTGTCGGCAAAATGATGGAATACCTTGTACCTGGCCAGCGCACCCCAGCAATCGCCTTTGACCGAATCAAGCATTGCCTGGTTTTTGAACAGGCGGAGCTTGGTTTCTTCATATAAGCTGGGCGAAGCCAGCACTTTTTGCATGTACAGTTCGGCCGAATCTGTCTGCGACATGTTCGTGTAGGTTTCGGCAAGTCTGAGATGGGCTTCCATGGCGAATCCGGTTTCCTCGTGTGCTTCAAAATATTGGCGGGCACGGTGCAGATACGCCAAGCCTTCGCGGTAGCGATTCATTTCGGTATACGATTCACCACAGCATAATGCGACGATGTAAGTGATGTTATCGTCCATCCGGGCTGATTTCCGGAAAAGATCCAGGTTATAATCCAGCTTCTCCTGTCGTCCGTAATCATTTCTAAACCGGATTCGCCCCAATGCATAGCGGGCGCCGATTTCGCTGGGCATGTCACCTTCCGCGACGGCCATATCCAGTAGTTTGTTGGCGTAGTAAGTCGCACTGTCACCATCATGGACGAATATAAAAACATTCATCAGATTGTAGAAAATCTCCTTCAATTCCATTGGATCACCATTTTCGATCAATAGTTTTTCGGCTTGTTTGTAATGAACATAAGCCTGGTAATACATATCGACAAAATAGTAGTAAATTCCCAAGGCATTGTGCGCCGATCCTTCCTTTAATTTAGATCCGATCGATTGAGCCAGTTCAAGGGCCTGCTCGGCATACGCCTTGCATTTCTGCGGGTTGATGTCCCTGTATTCGAATGAGAGGTCTCGCAACAAATCGGTTTTCCGCAAATCGTCGCCCCGGTATGAAGCCAATATGCATTCAAGGCTGTCGATACGCGTATTGTGCGCCCCGACGGTCACACACAAATGGCACCATACCAGACAGAGGATTGTTTTCTGCAGATTCATTTTTCGATTAATTGGATTTTTGCAAAGTTATCATTTCTTGCGAAAAATGATACAGAGTAAGATTCAATTCGAAGTCACGGCAACATCATATTTCGATTCAAGAATCGATTTCCGGATTGCAAATCCGGCTCAACAGCGTTGTAGAGACGCGATGTATCGCGTCTTTACGTTGTATTGAGGCGCCGTACAGCGTTGCATTGAGGCGCAGTGCAATTCCTTACGGAACGATCAGGGCGACGGCATATACTGTCCGGTACACCTGCTGTGTCACTTCGTCCAACATTTCGTCCAGGTCGATGCCTCCATACGTCATCAGGTGCATAGACACCGGATTACTGTCAATGGAATAGGCCGGCTGCATGTAATTCACCGGCCAAAGACGAAACCCGGATCTTTCGTAAAATCTGATACGGCGTCGCGACATTTCTTCGTCGGGGCGTTCCACTTCGAGTACTACAGGCTGTGTTTGCCCGGCAAGCCACGATTCAATGACTCGTTGACCAATACCCCGGCCACGATATTTTTCGGATGTCGCGAAATGTTCAATAAATACAAAACTGCCTGCATTCCACGTGGAAAAAAGTCCTGCAGGCTCATTGTCACGTAAAATTTCATAAAGGATAAAATCCGGATTCGTCCTTGCCAATTCGATAACCGAATCGAACTCCCGGCGTTCATTCGCTGGAAAAGCCGATTCATAAATATCCCGCAAAGGCGAAAGCGTGTCGATATCCTCGGGTGATACGACCTTTAAAACAACAGATGTATTCATGGCAATGAAATATTGATATTATCTATCACTACTGTCCGGTAAAAAAAACAGAGCAAATACCATTATAGTTATTCGCTCTGTTGGCTATCTTTGTAGTCACGACACCTCAAAGGTAAGCCATGGGCAAAAGTACAAATTTCAGCGG
>JAISDP010000270.1 GCA_031264715.1 Bacteroidales bacterium | reverse complement strand
GCCGCGGGAACAGTATCGGAAATTATCCTGGCATTGAGTACTACCATGGAGGGCGACACCACCAACTTCTACATCTACCGCAGGATAAAGCATTGCCCGGTGGTTGTTTCAACACTGGCGCGCGGGCTGGCAGTTGGCGACGAGCTGGAATATGCCGACCAGGTGACCCTGGGACGATCCATTATCAATCGTATGCCGTTCGAGTGTACTTTTAATAAAAACAGTTAGCTATGACGAATAAACATGATATAACAGAAGAGACGCGATGCATCTCGTCTCTACGGCTCTGAAAGAGCGACAGCAGGTGAATGCATGGAAAGGGGTTGGTATAGCGTATTTTATGATATGGAATTAAGAACGGTTTTCCCTTAAACAAAAAATCATGGATAATATATTGAAGATTGATATTTTTAAAGAAGTTGTTATTCCGATTATGAGTAATTATCTCAAAAATTTTGATTTTATTTTTATTGAATGTATTGATGAAAATATTATTGAAGAAAAAGGTGTAACTATTTCATATAAAAATGAATGTAGAGGAATATCTATTTATTATTGTCCACATAATGACAATGAACAATTCGAATTTACTTTAGTACATATAAACAAATTACCAAATAGTACGGCATTAATTTCTAAATTACTTCAAAAAAAAGGAATTAATTACGAGCGTAATTTTTATAAGGAAGAAATAGATTTTAGGGATATGGTAGTTGCTTATTGCGAATACTTAATCTTCTTATTTGAAAAATATCTTAAAACAATAATATCAGGAGAGGAATGGATAGATTTTCCTGTTGACTGGTATGGATATAAATAAATATGGTAAAGGAAGGATATGATATTTATGATATTGGTAATCTGCGATATTTATCAACAGCACATTGATTACGCCCTGAAAGGCCTGAAAGGGCTTGGCGTTTGCGCGACGTTCATTCCGCAGGGCGTTGCCCGCCGCGATTGTTGTAGAGACGCGATGCATCGCGTCTTTACGGCGTGTACGCCCTGCGGGGTTTAAAAACAAATAATATTATGGTCAACGAATACCTGATCAATCCCCGCAGCATTGCTGTCATCGGGGGATCAAACCACACAGGCAAGCCCGGCGGCCGGTTACTGAAGAATATCCTCGATGGCGGATACGCCGGGAACTTATATGCGGTCAACCCGAATGAGGATGAAGTGCAGGGCGTTAAAAGTTACCGGTCGGTAGAACTGCTGCCCGATGTTGACCTGGCTGTGCTGGCTGTTCCGGCTGTTAGCTGTCCCGGGGCTGTCCGTCTTTTGGCGCAAACTAAAAATACCCGTGCATTTATTGTTATTTCTGCCGGTTTTAGCGAAACCGGACCGGACGGGGCATTGCTCGAAAAAGAGATGGCAGATGCCGTCAATGCTGTAGATGGATGTCTCATCGGGCCTAACTGCACCGGGGTTCTCACTTTACATCATTCAAGCATCTTCACTCTTCCCGTCCCGCCGTTGGATGCGCATGGCTGCGATCTCATTTCGAGTTCAGGCGCCACAGCCGTTTTCATCCTCGAATCGGGACTGTCCAAGGGATTGAGGTTTTCGTCGGTTTTTTCGGTAGGCAATTCCGCGCAGACGGGCGTGGAAGACGTGCTCAAATACCTGGACGAATCGTTCGACCCCGAAACAAGTTCGCGCATCAAAATGATCTATGTCGAAAGCATCAGGGATCCGGATGCTTTCCTGTTTCACGCCACTTCGCTGGCGAATAAGGGTTGCAGGATTGCGGCCATCAAAGCCGGCGTGTCGAAGGCAGGCAGTCGTGCGGCACAATCGCATACCGGCGCATTGGCATCGTCCGATTCGGCTGTCGAAGCGTTGTTCCGTAAGGCCGGTATTGTCCGTTGCAACGGACGCGAGGAACTGACCATTGTTGCGGCTATCTTTACCCTGAAAGAACTCAAGGGTAAGCGCATGGCCATCATCACTCATGCCGGCGGTCCGGCTGTGATGCTTACCGATGCCCTGGAACGCGGACATATCCATATTCCCAATCTCGAAGGCCCGGTTGCCGATGAGTTGAAAGCCCAGCTGATGCCGGGAGCATCCGTGTCGAATCCTGTTGACATGCTTGCCACCGGCACCGCACAACAGTTAGCCACAGTGATCGACTATTGCGAAAATCGTTTTGACGGGATCGACGCTATGATGGTCATCTTTGGGACGCCAGGCCTGGTAAGGATTTTTGATGCTTACGAGGTACTGCACGAAAAGATTGGAGTATGCCGGAAACCGGTTTTCCCGATTCTTCCATCGGTATACACGGCCAGCGAAGAAGTGAAATACTTTATGGAAAAGGGGCATGTAAGCTTTTCGGACGAAGTAACGCTTGGGACTGCCGTTGCCAAAGTAGTGAATACGCCTAAACCCGAATCGGCAAACCCGGTGCTGCGCGGCGTCGATGTGCCGTTGATCCGCAAAATTATCGACCGCCTCGATACAGGCTTTGCCGCACCCCGGGACGTAAGGCAATTACTTGTTGCGGCGGGAATCAACGTAGTACCGGAATTCATCTCCGCCGACAGGCAGGCTGTCATCGAGTTTGTACGCACCAGGGAATACCCGGTGGTAATGAAAGTGGTAGGGCCTGTGCACAAATCGGATATGGGCGGGGTGGTGCTCAACATCAAAACAGAAGGACACCTCGCATTTGAATTCGACCGGATGATGAAGATGCCCGGCGTTACGGCCGTGATGGTACAGCCGATGCTTTCGGGCAGGGAACTGTTCATTGGAGCCACTTACGAGGAGCGTTTCGGCCACGTGATCCTGTGCGGACTGGGCGGTATTTTCGTCGAAGCGCTTGAAGATGTGGCATCCGGGTTAGCGCCGTTAAGCTACAACGAAGCCTGTTCGATGATCCGCTCGCTGAGAGGCTACAGAATCATACATGGGGCGCGGGGGCAAAAGGGTATCAACGAGCATAAATTTGCCGAGATGATGGTGCGGTTGTCAACATTGGTACGATTTGCTACCGAAATAAAGGAATTGGACCTCAATCCGTTGTTGGCTACCGAAACGGATGTTGTTGCGGTAGACGCCCGGATAAGGATCGAAAATACGAACACACATATTTTATCAGGGAACTCTTAAAAACTCAGCTTTCTTAAAATGAGGTAATAAGGTTCTGTATTTTGGATTGTTATGCACTGAGGTTGTTTTGTTTAAAAATAAGGTAAAAATAAGGTTATTACCTCAAAACAACCTCATTTCTACCTGATTTAAATAACAAAACAACCTCAGGTCATGCAAAACTTTAAACTTCCCCGTCGACCGTCACTTTCTTTGCGCCGCCGCTCTTCACGTCGTGTATGCGCCGGGTGATGAAATACGTCCGGAGAAACTCCTCATCATCAATATAGGCGTCCACCTGCGTATCCATCAGTTTAAGCTCCTCGCGCAGCTGGGAGAACAGCCCGGTCAGGTGCGAAGTATTCTCCGTATGCTCGCCTCTTACCGCGTCGCGGTGTGCATTCAGTCCCTCGGTGGT
>JAISDP010000186.1 GCA_031264715.1 Bacteroidales bacterium | reverse complement strand
TCGGTTTCCACCTCGATCACCAGTTTTTCATAGTCCGTCTTTTGTTCCACACGATAGTTTTCGACGGCGAATTTGACGTTCTTGATCGGCGTGTAAATCGAGTCGATGGCAATCAGTCCGATCCCGGCGTTTTCCGGACGGTTCTCTTCGGCAGGAACATAACCGCGGCCTTTTTCTATTTCCAGCTTGATTTGAAGTTTCGTTTTCGGCTCCATGTGGCAAATCACCAGTTCGGGGTTCAGCACTTCAAAAGCCGTCATCGCCTTGTTCAGGTCGCCGGCCCTGAAAGTATCGCTCCCACTGATGGTTACACTCACCATTTCGCTGTTGACGCCATCGACAACTTGTTTCAGACGTATCTGTTTGATGTTTAATATCATTTCGGTCACGTCCTCAACTACGCCGGTGATCGCGGAAAATTCATGCTGCACTCCTTCGATTTTGAGCGAAGTAATGGCAAAGCCTTCTAGTGAAGACAACAGAATCCTCCGCAAGGCGTTACCGACTGTGATACCGTACCCGGGCTCAAGCGGGCGAAACTCAAATTTGCCGAACTTATTGTTTGCTTCGAGCATCACCACTTTATCGGGTCGTTGAAAAGCTAAAATTGCCATATTAATCTTATTATTTTGAATACAATTCTACAATCAGTTGTTCCTTGATGTTCTCAGGAATATCACTCCTTTCGGGAACATTCAGGAATTTGCCTGTCATGGAAGAGGCATCCCATTCCAGCCAGGAGTAACGCGATTGGCGGCCAACCGAATTGGTAATTATTTCCAATGCTTTGGAACGTTCGCGAACGCCAACGGTCATACCGCTTTTCACTTGGAACGAAGGTACGTTTACCACTTCGCCGTTCACCACGATGTGGCAATGGCTCACCAACTGGCGGGCAGCAGCGCGCGAAGGAGCGACGCCCATGCGGAATACCACATTATCCAACCGCGATTCGAGCAATTGCAGCAGCACTTCGCCGGTGATGCCGTGGCTGCGGTGCGCCTTGTCGAACAGGTTGGCAAACTGGCGTTCCAATACGCCGTAGGTATATTTTGCTTTTTGCTTTTCCTTCAACTGCACGCCGTATTCCGAAGTTTTCTTGCGGCTTTTGGTGCTGCCGTGCTGTCCCGGAGGATACGGCTTGCGTTCGTATGATTTATCGGAGCCGAAGATCGGTTCGCCGAATTTTCTTGCTATTTTTGTTTTTGGGCCGGTATATCTTGCCATTGTTTATTTTTTTGAAAACAAATTAATACTCTTTAGACGATAACAAATAATCATCCGCGTTGTGCGATTACACTCTTCTGCGTTTTGCAGGGCGGCAACCGTTGTGCGGCAATGGAGTAACGTCCATGATCTCGGTTACTTCGATACCGGCGCTGTGGATGGTACGGATAGCTGATTCGCGACCAGCGCCCGGACCTTTTACAAAAACCTTTACCTTGCGCAGGCCTAAGTCGTATGCTACTTTTGCACAATCAGTGGCAGCGGTTTGCGCTGCATAAGGGGTATTCTTTTTCGAACCCTTGAAACCCATCTTACCTGCCGATGACCACGAGATCACCTGTCCCGTACCGTTGGTCAGCGTAACGATGATGTTGTTGAACGAAGCGCTGATATGCGCCTGTCCCACAGGTTCTACTTTTACAACTTTTTTCTTGGTTGTTGTTGACTTTTTTGCCATGATTCCTTATTTGATACTAATTATTTGGTAGCTTTCTTTTTATTTGCAACGGTTTTCTTTTTGCCTTTGCGTGTACGGGCATTGTTCTTGGTGCTTTGACCGCGAACGGGCAGCCCGATACGGTGACGGACGCCACGGTAGCAACCGATGTCCATCAAGCGTTTGATATTCATTTGTACCTGCGAACGCAATTCGCCTTCTACCTTGAATTCTTCATTAAGGATTGTACGGATTTTCCCCAGATCCTCATCATCCCAATCCTGCACTTTTTTATCGAAACCGATACCGGCAGTACTCAAAATTTTACGTGCAGAGCTCCGGCCGATACCGTATATGTAGGTCAAACCTATTTCTCCGCGTTTGTTTTTTGGTAAATCGACACCAACAATTCTTGCCATACTACAACAAATGTTTATTAAATTATCCCTGACGTTGTTTATACTTCGGGTTCTTTTTATTGATCACATACAGGCGACCCTTGCGCCTTACGATCTTGCAATCTTCGCTTCTTTTTTTGACAGATGCTCTAACCTTCATGTTTTTATTGTCTATTGTTTTATTATCTATTCAATAATCGATGCCAATCATCTATTATATTATTATTTATATCTGAATTTGATCCGGCCTTTGGTAAGGTCGTAAGGTGACATTTCGAGCTTTACCCTGTCACCCGGGAGGATTTTGATGTAATTCATCCGCATCTTCCCGGAAATATGGGCGGTTACGATATGTCCGTTTTCAAGCTCGACCCGAAACATCGCATTCGACAATGCTTCCAGTATCGTACCGTCCTGTTCTATAGAAAGTTGTTTTGCCATATATAATGACGTACTAATTAAGATTTATTTTCTTCTATAAATGAAAACGTTGACAATACATCTGCCTGATGCTCTCCAACGGCCACTGTTAACTCAAAATGCGCTGACGGTTGTTGATCCCTGGTACGGATGGTCCACCCGTCGCGTTCCTCTACAACTTCCCGTTTTCCCTTGTTAATCATCGGCTCGATGCACAGAACCATATTTTTTTGCAGCCGCATACCGGCGCCCCGACGCCCATAATTGGGAACTTCGGGCCGTTCGTGCATATGGGTTCCGATGCCGTGGCCGACCAACTCACGTACTACCGAATAATGATTGTTTTCGGCGTGTTGCTGAATGGCAAACGCCAAATCGCCAATCCGGTTTCGCGCGATAGCCGCCTTAATTCCCAGGAACAAACATTCCCTGGTTACTTGCAGCAACTTCCGGGTCGACTCTTCCACTTCGCCCACCTCGAAAGTGTATGCGCTATCGCCATAATAACCATTCAATAACACGCCACAGTCAACCGATACAATGTCGCCCTCCTTCAACACCGCTGTTTTGGATGGGATTCCGTGTAC
>JAISDP010000173.1 GCA_031264715.1 Bacteroidales bacterium | reverse complement strand
ACTCGGCACGCATCCTGTTGGAAGCGGGCATTGACATGCAGCAGATATCCGAATCTACCGGACTGAGTATCGCTGAGATTGAAAAAATCGGGAAAGAGATAAAACAATAACCTTACGCGAAGTTGCCGCTCAACGGGGGACTTTGCCGGGGTCGCGTCGCAAAGTTGCCTTCCGGCATCCGATCGCAAGCGTGAATTATTTCATGCGTATTTTGCCCGTTAGGACATTCTTTCCCCGAAAGGAAATGCATCAAAACATACCATAATATATAACCGGTGTATTTTACCCGAATTTACTGGGACTGTACCCGAATTGTTTTTTGAAACTCGTACTGAAATATTTTGAATCGGAAAACCCGACGATAATAGCCACTTCGGAAACATTGTAACGTTTCGATTGGAGCAGTTCCCTGGCTTTGTTCAAACGGAGGGTTTTGATAAACTGGTTGGGCGACATGCCGGTTAATGTCTTCAACTTATGGTAAAACGGAGTCCGGCTCATGCCAATCGACATGCACAAGCCGTTAATGGAAAACTCCGGGCTGGCAAGTTCCTCTTCAATGGATGCAATGACTTTTTCCATAAACTCCTTATCCAGCGGGTTCGGGTAATCTACTTCCTCTTTCCGGTCGTGACCGGACAAAAGCGTTTCCCTTAGTTTTCCCCTGTTGTCGATAATATTCCGGATGCGGGCTTTCAAGACAGCCGAATCGAAAGGCTTGACAATATAATCATCGGCGCCGTATTCCAGTCCCTTGATAATATTTTCCCTGTCGTTCAAAGCAGTCAACAATATGATCGGTATATGGCTTGTTTCGATTGATGATTTCAGTATCCGGCACATCTCGTCGCCATTCAGGTGGGGCATCAGAATATCTGAAATAATGATATCGGGGTTGATTTTCCCGACCTGTTCGATGACCTGCTGTCCGTCCGAAAGTTCAAATACCTGGTGTTCCTTCGAAAGCGTATCATTCAGGTAAGCCCTCATATCATCATTGTCCTCAACAACCAGTATCCTTTCCCCGGCATTTTTTCCGGATTGGACTTCTTCGTCTTCCGCGAAATCCATATCCTGCATGATGTCGGCTTTCGAAATTTTTACAGGGAAACAGACCTTGAACGACGATCCGCCGTCCTCAACACTCGAAAACTGAATATCCCCGCCATGAAGCTGTACCAGTTTCCTGGTCAGGAGAAGGCCGATACCCGAGCCGCTTTCCTTCGAGTTGATCGCGTTTTTAGCGCGGTAGAACTGTGTAAACAGGTTTTTCTGTTCCGCGGCGGGTATCCCTATTCCCGTATCAGTCACTTCCAGCGACCATTTTTCGCTGTCGCGAGTAGCCGCCATATGCACAAAACCTTTTTCGGGAGTGTATTTGATTGCGTTGGACAACAGGTTGTCGATGATCTTGTCCATTTTATTTCGATCGAAGTATACCTCCAGGCGCTCGAAATCGGCTTTCATCTCTAAACGGACTCCTTTCTGCCGTGCTGCGACCTTAAAAAAAACAAACTTTTCCCTAAGGTACGCGTAAAGATTGTTTTTGGTAACCACCAGCTTCATCGACATTGAATCGGCCTTTTGGAAATCCAGCAACTGCGATATCATCGACGACAGCTTGTCAGTGTTTTTAAGGGCTATGGAAAGTGTTTTCCTGCCGTATGCCGTCAGGTTTTCGCGCTCCAGCTCGCTCAACGGCGCTTTTATCAATGCAACCGGCGTGCGGATGTCATGGGCGAGATTTACGAAAAAATTGATCTTCTCCTTTGAATTTCTTTCTTCCATTTGCGTGCGGATGTACCGGACGACAAACAGTACCAGGATCGCAAAAAAGCCGAAATAGATCATAAAAGCCCAATCGGTTGCCCATAAGGGTTTGGCGATAATAACAGTGATCACCCTCTCATCTGCCGTTTCCCGGGTAAGCGTGTTTACCGCCCTTAGCCTGAACTCGTACCTGCCCGGGCTGATGTTGGTGTAGCCCGCCTGACCGGCCGCCTCCTGCCAGCTATCTTCAAAACCTTCCAACATGCACCGGTATTGTGTCTTATTCAGGTAACTGTAATTGATGGATGAAAAGGAAAAAGAAAAAGAATTTTGACTGTACTTCAGCGAAATCAGTTCCGTTTCGTTGATGGCGCATTTCAGGGGCGAATCTTCGCTGTTGATCTTTGCAGGCTTGTTGAAAAGCCTGAAATCGGTAAATATTAATTTTACAGGCTGATCATCATCCAGCACAAAATTCGGAGAGAACTCCACCGCTCCATTGGCCGTGCCGAAAACCAGCTTCCCGTTTTTCCGCTTGAGCGAAGCATTTGCATTATAATCGTTCCCTATTGCCACATAAGCGTCCATATTGATGATCTGCCTGTTGCGGGGATCGACACAATAAAGCCCGTTCTCGGAACTGAACCATATCCGGCCTGTTTTGTCCTGCCGGATGCTCAGGATCGAATTGGATGCGGTTTCGTTTTCCATGGTATAAAAATCGGTGTTGCCGGTATCCATGTCGTAGCATATCAGTCCCCTTCCGTCCGTTGCCAGCCACAGATTGCCATCCGACGACCTGTACAGGCTGCGGACAGGGTAATCGTTAAATGCTCCGGACACAATACTGCCGTTGTCCCTGTTCAGGATGATCAGGCCCATGCACGACGACAGCAGCAGGATACGGTCGTCCCCCGGCTGGATGTCATATATACAGTCAACATCATGATACCGGTATGTTCCCGTTCGGATATTGTATTGCGTCAATGCCCCGTTTATTCCGCCAAACCACACATCGCGGTCATCTGCATATATGGAATAGATGTAATTGGTCGATAATCCGGACGAAGACTGCCTGGCAGGAAGCGAATAAACCCTGCCAGTATGCTTGTCGATACAAAAAGCCCCAATGCCGAACCCGCCCGCCCATATATGCCCGTCGGCATCTTCGCAAAGCGCCAGGATCACAGCGCCTGTTTCTTCCTTTTCCCTAAGGAAATGTTTCCATGCTTTGCTTTTAACGCGATACAGGCTCACACCATTGTTGGTTCCATACCACAAATCGCCGCCCGAATCTTCCAGGATCGCATTCACATGATTATCGGCCAGCGAATTGTCGTTTTTATACTCGTGCCGCACGATACTGGTTTCCGACAGTTGCGGGCCGAGGATGCTGATCCCGTTGGTAGTGGTAGCAACCCACACATAATTGCAGGCATCCACACAAATATCGCAAACCGTGTTTCCCTTCAAGCCTGTGCTGACATCCTCGTTTGAAATATATTTTTCTATCAACTGACCGGTTTTGGCGCTGATACTGTAAAACCCCGCACCATCCGCGCCGATGAAAATCCGCCCATCGGCGGCTGGCGTGATGGTCCTGACGGGAACGTTGGGTATGGTATGGCCCAAAGAAACAACCTTATGATCCGTCAAATTGACAATCAGCAGGCTATTCGAAAAAGTTCCCACATACAGTTTGTTTTGATGAACCATCAAAGACTCGACCCCGATATCCGATGATATACCCGGTATAAGCGGCTGGACGGAAAAATTACCCTCGCTGTTCCGCTCCAAACGATATACATTTCTTTGAGTGCCCACGTACAGCGTCCGGTCATTTTGCGCTGTTGCAACAATAACCTGCTCTCCCCCAAAACTCGAAATAAAATCAAGCCTGTTTTCCGGCAAATCAAAACAATACAGGCCCGTGGACATGCAAAGCCACAGTTTATCCCGGTCAAACACAGCCGAGGTAAGCATAATGGCCTGGTCTTTCAGGTGCCGGGCAAGGTCGATGCGGAGAATAAACCCGTCCAGTTTCCGGTCATAATAAAATATTTTCCCATCCGTCATCGCAACCCATATATTCTTATCCCTGTCGAGCAATAGCTTTGTCAGGAACAGCGTGTTTTTGGGCGCCTGTACCATTTCATCGGGCGCATAATGACGTATTTCCGATCCATCGTACCGGTCGATACCCGAATAAGTAAAAAACCACATGAAGCCGGCTGAATCCTGCTTGACCTGGTATACGCGGCGGCTGCTCAATCCGTCGGCAACATTAAGGTGCCTGAACGAATTGCCTGAAAGGGCGCTTGTATAACACAAAAGTAAGATGACTACAAATGTTCTCATAATGGAAAAATCACACCTTAAACTTACAAAAAATAAAACGACATCATCAAAAATTTGAGATATGTTTTTTTGCATGTAATCATATCAATTGACAATATATGAACAGTATGCGTTATTTTTACGTCAATTTGCAAACCTTTTCGGATAGATTTTAAACCTTATTTTGATGCAACCCGTCAAAGTTCAAACCTTTAAAGACAGCATTTAAACCACCGTGAACGCTATTTCCGATAATATTGCAGAAACTTTCCAGGGATTTTAAAAATAGCATATATAAATGGCAGCATCTAAGCGAATCGCATCAATTGATGTATTCAGGGCATTGACCATGTTGTGCATGATCTTCGTCAACGATCTGTGGACGCTCTCGGGTGTTCCGCACTGGTTGGAACATGCCGGCGCCAACGAAGATTTCCTTGGTTTTTCGGACATTGTATTTCCCTGTTTCCTTTTTGTTTTGGGAATGTCGATTCCCTTTGCCATCGAAAGCCGCATTGCAAAAGGACAATCCGGGCTGCTGATCGCAAAGCACATCATACTGCGTTCATTTGCCCTCATTATTATGGGAGTTTTTTCCGTAAATATGGAATCGGGATTATCCGAAACTGTCGGCATTGGTCGGCCCGTGTTCATTATCCTCATGGTAACAGGCTTTTTCTTAGTATGGAACGTATATCCCAAAGCCGCCGGGTGGGAAAAATACCTCTTTAGCGCTTGCCGGATCGCAGGCATTGCACTGCTCATCGTATTGGCGCTTGTTTTCCGCGATACCGGAGGCGGATACATGCAAACACACTGGTGGGGAATATTGGGGCTGATCGGGTGGACATATTTCCTCTGCGCTCTCATCTACCTGATTATACGGAACCGGTTTTTCGCACAGTCGGGCGTCCTGCTCTTTTTCATCCTCCTGTGCATGGCCGGTTCGAACCATTGGCTCGGCTTTTTCGATGGCATTGTTGTCGGCAACGGCGCTTTGCATGCCCTTTCGATGGCCGGTCTGATCATTTCCCTGCTGTTTCTGAAATATTCCGGACGTTTCTCCGTTAACAGGATTCTGGGTATTCTCATCCTTTCGGGATGCGTGATGATTGTGGCCGGTTTTCTGGTACATCCGTTCTGGATCATATCAAAAATAAAAGCTACGCCCACATGGGTATTTTTATGCATCGGGATCGCAGCCATTCTGTATGTTTTCATCTACTGGCTGGTCGAAATCGGAGGATTGGAGAATATTTTCCGGGTGATTCAACCCGCCGGTACAGCAACCCTCACCTGTTACCTGTTACCATACATTATATATAATGTGTTCGAACTGGCGTCGGTTCATTTTCCCGAAGCAATACTCATGTATCCCCTGGGATTGGCGAAGTCGTTGGCATTTGCACTACTGGTGACAGGATTGACCGCGCTTTTAGGAAAATTACATATCAAATTGAAAATATAACAAGCCTGTGATATGATACTTCACCAAATGATTTAACAATTTATGAACCCATCAAACCGACAGGGTCTTAAACCCTCAAAGCAACATTGGAAGATACCCGTTGTAACTTGTATTGTTTTATTTGCCGGTTCAGTTTTCGCAATGGCGGGCGAACATTCGGAAACTGTGGCGGCGCAGGCATTGCAGCAAATAACCGTTACCGGCGCAGTTACCGACGAAGCGGGCGAAACCATGCCGGGCGTGAATATCCTGATCAAAGGAACAACTGTTGGCGTGGTTACCGATGCCGGCGGTAAATTCTCCATTCCCGTACCCAACCGGGACGCCGTACTGGTATTCTCCTTCATCGGCTACGTGAGCAGGGAAATGGAAGTTGGCGACAACAGGGACTTGCAGGTAACCCTGGTTGAAGACACGCAGCAGCTTGAAGAAGTTGTTGTTGTCGGGTACGGCGTACAGAAGAAAAGGCTGGTTACCGGGGCTACCGTGCAGGTAAAAGGCGAACAGATCGCCGCGCTGAACACGGTGAACACATTGGGCGCATTGCAGGGGCAAACCCCCGGTGTAAACATCACCAAGGTAAACGGTAAACCCGGAGAAGGATTCCATGTAGTCATACGCGGTTTGGGAACAATAGGCGATGCACGGCCTTTGTTCATCATCGACGGGGTGGTGGGCGCCGACATCAATGTGCTGAATACTACGGATATTGAATCGGTAGACGTATTAAAAGACGCTGCATCGGCTGCCATTTATGGCGCGCGCGCTGCCAATGGCGTTATCATGGTGACTACCAAGCAAGGACGTCCGGGTAAGGCAGTAGTGCAATACGACGGCTACCTGGGCCTGCAGAATATCTACAAGAAAGCGCCGTTGCTGAATGCCAAGGAATACGCCTTTATCATGAACGAAGCCAACATGAGCGACGGTAAACCCCTTTGGGACTTTGCTTCACTGGTGCCCAACTGGGATCAAATCCAGGCCGGCACATGGAACGGAACCAACTGGCTCGAGGAAATGATGAACAAGGACGCTCCCATCCAGAACCATGCCCTGAATATCACCGGGGGAACCGATCGGTCGGTTTATTCGCTCGGTTTGGGTTATACAACCCAGGATGGTACTATCGGCGGGAAGAACATTGAATCGAACTACCAGCGTTTCACTGTCCGTATCAATACCGAACACACATTGTTCAAACACAAGGATTTCGATTTGCTGAAAGCAGGTGAAAACCTGACCTTTGCTTACACCCAAAAGCGCGGGCTGGATATCGGAACCGATGATATTTACTGGAACGACATCAACAATGCGTTGAAGGCAAACCCTTTCCAGCCGGCTTACAATGACGACGGCAGCTATCATGGCGCCATTGCCTGGTATCCCGAAGAAATGAACCCGATTGCAGACCTGTATTACGGGCGGTCGCAAAGCGCTACCGGCGATTATTACCTGAAAGGTAACGTGTACATGACGCTGCAACCTGTCAAGAACCTGATTTATCGCATGAGCTTTGGCGCTACTTATTCGGCAGGCCGTCGCCGCGCTTATTCCCCCAGCTTTTACCTGGACCGGCTACATTTCAAGGACAGTGAGGAAGATCAGGTATCTGCCAGCATGTACATGGGGTTATCCTGGCTGTTCGAAAATACCATATCATATGATTTCCGCTTAATGACAAACCACCACTTCAACGTACTGGCGGGTACATCCGCCGAACGGTGGGGGCTGGGCGAAAGTATGGACGGCAGCAACACGGGTTCAATTTTTACCGACTTCGACCATGCCTGGCTTAGCAATACAAAAAGGATTGATCCCGCACGGACTTATGTGAGCGGCGGCCCATGGGGAAAAGGAGGTCTTCTCTCCTACTTCGGGCGTATTAATTACAACTTCAAGGAAAGGTACATGGCCTCGGCGGTCATGAGAACCGACGGCTCGTCCAATTTCGCGAAAGGCCATCGCTGGGGCGTCTTCCCTTCGGTATCGGCCGGATGGGACATCAGCCGGGAAGCCTTCATGGAACCGGCTAATTCGTGGCTCAACCAATTGAAAGTACGCGCCAGCTGGGGACAAAACGGCAACCAGTCCATTCCCAATTTCCAATACCTGTCTACCATTTCCTTTGATGGTGTAGATTATTTTTTCGGTACGGATAAAAAGACAAAAACCACTGGGGCTTATCCCGACATCTTGGCCAATCCTGACGTGACCTGGGAAACATCTGAACAAACCGACATAGGCCTGGATGCCAGTTTCCTGAAAAACCGCCTGTCGTTTGTGTTCGACTGGTACAACAAACTCACCAAAGACTGGCTGGTACGCGCTCCTGTCCTGGATACCTATGGCACAGGCGCTCCCTACGTTAATGGCGGCGACGTGCGTAACCGCGGAATAGAAGTCAGCGTGGGGTGGAACGACCACATACGCGATTTCCGGTATGGCGTCAGGGCAAACCTGTCCAAAAACGTCAATAAAGTATTGCGTATCGCCAATGAAGAAGGGATCATCTACGGGCCTATCGGCGTATTGAGCGAAGGTACCGAGGAATTGTTCAGGGCGCAGGTTGGTTATCCGATTGGGTATTTCATCGGTTACCAAACGTCCGGTATTTTCCAGAACGAAAAGGACGTACTGGATTATGTCAGGGACGGGCAAAGGATACAACCCGACGCGCGTCCGGGCGACCTCCGTTACATTGATCAGAACGGCGATGGTAAAATTACCCCGGAAGATCGTGTCATGATGGGTAATCCCCACCCCGATATGACTTTTGGACTTGCCTTGAATGCCGAATGGAAGGGTTTTGACCTCTCCGTGATGACCAACGGCATGTTGGGCTATCAAATAGCCAAATCGTACCGTTCGTTTGCCAGCTATCCCCGCCAGAATTACACACGCGATATCCTTGGCTACTGGCACGGCGAAGGAACTTCCAATACCATTCCCCGCCTGACATCCGGCACGCACATCGACTGGCAGTACATCTCCGAAAGGTTTATCGAAAACGGCGATTACTGGCGGATCAGCAACATCACCTTCGGATACGATTTCAAGCGTATCATGAAGAATGTACCCATATCGCAATTGCGTCTATACGTGGCTGTCCAGAACCTGTACACCCTCACCGGCTACTCCGGCATGGATCCGGAAATTGGCTACGGCGGAGAGGAAGACTGGGCGTCGAGTATCGACCTTGGATACTATCCCAGCCCGCGTACAGTAATGGTAGGCGTAAGTATTAAATTTTAAACGATCATCATATGAAAAAGATTGTAAAATATACATTCCTGTTATGGATGGTTGTCCTGTTGGGCGCTTGCAGCGACAGCTTCCTGGATACGGAAAGCTACACAAAAAAGGACGATTCGAACTTTCCGCTCACTCCCAAAGACGCCGACCAGTCGTTGACGGCCATCTATGCCGCTATGGCTGCAATAGATAAGTCGCAAACCCCGTTCCTGCTTGGCGAAGTGATGTCCGACGACCGTTTTGGCGGTGGCGGCACCGATAACTCCCACATACAGGCCGTTTGCCGGTTCAAAAAAGTGAACGAAAACATGTTCAGCGGAGCCTGGCATCGCTATTACAGGGGAGTATACCGCTGCAACTCCCTTCTCCAAAGTTTGGAACAGATTGCATGGACAGACGACACACAGCGCGCAAAAATCGAAAGCGAAACGCGGTTCATGCGGGCGTATTTCTATTTCGATCTGGCGCGTTTATTCGGCGCCGTACCGCTGGTTTTGGAACCCGTGCCCCAGAATATCCCCAGGACGCCTGCCGACCGGATATTTGCACAGATTGGCGCGGATTTGAAATTTGCCATCGAGCATTTTTCCTCCGACATATTCCAGGATATACCCAAAACAGAGTTGGGACATGCCACCAAATGGGCTGCCGAGGGATTAATGGCGCGTACATTCCTGTTCTACACGGGATATTACACAAAAGAATCACTTCCTCTGCCTGATGGCGGTTCGGTTTCGAAAAACGACGTGATTGGCTGGGTGGACGACTGTGTGGCCAATAGCGGCCATGGCCTGACGCCCGATTTCAGGAACCTTTGGCCTTACGCATTAGCCTCCGATGTGTACAAGTACGCAAAGGACAACAATTTGGACTGGATTGGCGAAGACGGGGATAATATCGAAACCGTATTTGCTGAAAAACACTCGGCGCTGGGAAACTGGGATGATTGGGAGAATGGCGGCGGATATTCGAACGTGATCAACTGCTACTTTGGCCTTCGCGTTCAGGACTATAAGAAAACGCTGCCTTACGGCGAAGGTTGGGGATTTGCACCTGTAAACTCCAAACTGTGGGACGACTGGCCAAATGACGATATCAGGAAAAAGGCCAGCATCCTGAACGTAAACGATAAAAACGAGATTGCAGGCTTCACATGGGGCGGCGACAGGCAAATGGAAGAAACCGGATACTGGCAGAAAAAATACATGCCCATCAACATTGTCGACGATGATGGAAACCCGATGAATTACAGCGTTCTCTGGTACAATGCCGTTAACGATTTCATGCTGAACAATACCCAGGACCTGGTACTGATCCGTTTTGCCGACATCCTGCTGATGGGTGCGGAACTGGGCAGCACACACGCCCAGGAGTATCTCGACAGGGTGAGAAACCGCGCAGGCCTGCCTTCGGTAGCTCCAACCCTCGACAATATCAAACAGGAACGGCATTACGAACTGGCTTTCGAAGGCGTGCGCTATTACGACCTGCTCCGCTGGCACGACGAACGCCTCATCACGCAAAATCAGCAAAACATACAGGTGATGAACAACAAGGTGGCGGGGACTGTCACAGTGGAATTTCGTTCAGAAACGGGTGGATTCCTGCAAATCCCGCAACAGCAGATCGCTCTGTCGAACGGCGTCCTGGTACAATCGCCCGGCTGGCCGTCAGGAGCTGAAAATATGTATTCAATAAAATAATTCTTATAATAATCAATAAATTAAAAATCGAAATAATATGAAAAAGTTTTTGTTTTTTGGATGTAGCGCCCTCATGGCATTGTGTGTATCGTGTAAGGATGATGATAGCCCGGCAGATGAAGAAAAGCCCGAAGCCATCGAGGTTTACACGATTGATGCAAACGGCAACAAGGCTGCCGGAACCAACCGGATCGTAATGATCAACAACGGAACGGGTACATCGTATTGGGAACATCCGCTGGGTACATCAACCCGCGCAAAGGATACGATCGTCGTTCCGTTTACGGGAACCTATACGGTTACCTTCATTGAAAACACCATAAATGGTGAAAAGAAAACCCCAAATGAGGTAAGTGTTACCACATTAACGATGGCGGTCGACCCCTACTGGGCGCTTCTGGCAGGAGCCAACGGCGCAGGTAAAACGTGGGTGTGGGCAACCGAGATGACAAACTGGTATGTATGGGCTGGCGGCGACTGGGTATGGGAAGCGCTTGAAGAGGATGATATTGATCTTGATGATATGACAAAACCCAGTTTTTGGAACGATAAAGATGATGAATTTTGGGAAGAGTATTTTGAGGGTTGGGATGAAATTGATGAAGACGACATGGAAGGATGGTTCGGAGCGTTATACAATGAAATGACATTCAAATTTCAAGGAAGCTCGGATTTCACATTACTGGTGAAAGCATCGGCCGAAGATGAAGGAACAACCACAACCGATAAGTTTGCGCTCGATATTAAAAACAGGACGCTTTCCAACATCAGTCAAACACCGTTTCTGTGGTCGCCCTGGCATTGGGAAGGCGGCGATTTGGAGGACATAAATCTTGAAGGTGAGAGAGAAATAAGTACTTACAATATTCTAAAATTAACCGAAAATGAATTGATCATTGGATTTGTGGTAGATGACGAATGGTTCATCTGGTTTTTCAAGGCAAAATAATACGAACAGTATTAAAATAGGATCATTATAAAATGGGGGGTGGTTCACCCCCCATTTTTATTTGGTTTTATAACATTTTATGCGTCTCTGATAACACATCAGAATCTGCACACTGCTTGCGGTTCTACCCGTTTTCCTGCAAAAATTCCGTTATCTTTTGTATTTCCGCGTACTTGGGCCGGTCTTCTACAAAAGCAGGCGATAATGCACGTATTTGCCGGTACATTTCCTGCAACTTCGGCGATAATTGTTCCCGGATCTCCAGGAAATCAATCGCCTGCGCAATAGCCATCAGTTCGATAGCTACTACCTGGAATGCGTTTTCGATCACCGTCCGGGCAATGTTGGCCGCATTGGTGCCCATGCTTACGATATCCTGGTTGTCGTTATTGTTGGGGATGCTGTGTATGTACATCGGGTTGGCCAGCGTTTGACATTCGGCAGTGGTGGATGTTGCCGTAAACTGTACTGCCTGCATACCGTAATTCAGCCCGGGTTTTCCGAGGTTCACGAAAGCCGGCAACAGATTGTTGATGCGGTCGTGCATCAGGTAGTTCAACTGGCGTTCGGCTAACATGGCGAGCTTGGTCACGGCTATTTTCACCTTGTCCATTTCGAAAGCTACGTAATCGCCGTGGAAATTTCCGCCGTGGTACACGTTCCCGCTTTGAGGATCGATTACCGGGTTATCGTTTACCGAATTAAGCTCTGCGGTAAGTATTTCCGCTGCATTTTGCAGTGTGTCGTACACCGGCCCCAGTATTTGCGGCACGCAACGTATGGAGTAGTATTCCTGTACTTTATCCGTAAAGATGTTTTGCCGGTTGCCATTGTAGAAATGATCGCGGCGGCTTCGTATCCGCTGGCTGCCTTCGGTTTGCCGCTGCATGGCCGTTGCAATATGCATCTGTCCCCGGTGCGGTTTCATCCGGTTCAACTCGTCGGAAAAATGGTCGTCAAATGAGCCTACAATTTCGCAAATAGCTGCCGATGCCTTCATTGCCCACCTCAACAGCCTGTGCCCTTTCAGTACGTTGACAATACCTATGCCTGTCATCACGGAGGTTCCGTTGATCAGCGCCAATCCTTCCCTGATATGCATCGAAACGGGTTGCAATCCTTCCTTTTCGAAGACAGTACCGGCAGGCAATACGCTTCCCCGGTAAACGACTTCGCCCTCGCCGATCAGACACAGTGCAAGATGCGCTAATTGCACGAGATCGCCGCTGGCGCCCACTCCGCCATGTTCGAAAATTACAGGATAGATGTCGCGGTTTACCAGTTCGGCAAGCAGTTCGATCACCGAAGAGTGTATGCCCGAACGCGCCCGGAGCAACGAGGCAATCCGTGCAATCATGGCCGCTTTTACATACACCGGCGGCAATACTTTTCCCGTACCGGCCGCATGGCTCCGGATCAGATTATATTGCAACTGCTGCACATCGTCCACCCGGTATTGCGCCATGGGTCCAAAACCGGTATTGATGCCGTAAATCACCTTATCGCGTGCAAAGCTTTCAAGAAAACGATGACAATCCTCCACGTTTTTCATTGATTGCCCGTCGAGGGAAAGTTTTTGTCCGTGATACAACAATTGTTCCACATCCGGAATGTTGATTGTTCCGGCCTGTAATGTGACCATATCCGTATATTTATATTTATATTTTTTCACTACCGACTGACTAAACAGTAATGTCTTGCATTTCGGTAATATATGATACAATTCGCTAACAAGGTAAATCACATAAATTTTAGTCGGGCAAGTGATTTTTTTATGATCCTTATATTTTAATGCCCAGCATCAAAATGTCATCTACCTGGGGCAGGTCGCCCCGCCAATGATCCAGGTTCTGTTTCAGTCTTTTCTTTTGTTCGGTCATGCTTAATGTATGGATTTCCGAAAGGAGTTTTTTCAGGTTCTTTTTTTTGAATTTCTTGAGGTCTTCGCCGCCAAACTGATCGCAATAGCCGTCGGAAAACATATAGATGGAATCGCCGGACATGATCGGCACGGAATGTCGTGTGAACGGCCTGGTTGCTGTTGCATATATCCCGATGGGCATCCGGTCGGCGCACACTTCAATCAATTCATCGGGCGATGTTGGCGTACTGCGCAGCAGAATCAACGGTATATTGGCTCCGGCATATTCAATCCGTGCATTTTCCCAGTCGATGATACACAGGGCCATATCCATCCCGTCCTTGTTTTCCAGGTCTTTGCCGGTTTGCTTCAAAGCCTTGATCACCTGTTTGCGCAACAGGTTCAGGATGATGTCGGCATGCAGATTGTCAGGTTGCACAATCGCGTTCAGAAAAGTGATCCCCATGATGCTCATGAAAGCGCCCGGCACCCCGTGTCCGGTACAATCGGCCACAGCTACCACTGTTTTTCCCGTTTTTGCGCTTACCCAGTAAAAATCGCCGCTCACGATGTCGCGAGGTTGGAACAGTACAAAATAATCGTTTAATATCTCATTGATAAATGTCCGTTCAGGCAACAACACGGTCTGTATTCGTTTGGCATACACTATGCTGTCGGTCATTTCCTGTTTCTGCTGTTCCACCTCATCGTACAGGCGCAGTGCATTCTCGGTTTGCCATTTCAGTTCCGTACTTGTTTCGTAAAGTTCAAAACTTTGCTGTTCAATCTCACGTTTTTTCTGCTCCAGCATTTGCATGATCTCATCGTTTGAACGTTGCTGTTTCTCTATTTCTTCATTTTTTTGCATCAACAAACTTTGAGATTTCCAATTTTTTTGGTATAAAAGGAAAATAGTCACGGCAACAATGCTCACCAGCGCAAGCGCTATGATTAAAACAGTAACCCGTGTTTCCAGACCCGCCAGCTTTGATTGGTAAAATATCTCTACCGGGTTGACGTCACCGGGCTGACGATCGGTAAATACCTCGGAGAATCCAATGAAAAACCGGTTAAACATGAAACTTGAGAAAACGTCGACCACTGCGATCATGAATGATAATTACCTTTGCAAAGGTAACCCAGACCATTACCTTACAAAAATGAAATGGCAAAGATATTAAAATTACTTCGAAACAGGTTCTCTCTCCACGGAAAAACAAGAAAAATATTTTGATAACGGATTCCCAATCATCGGGAAATAAAAATTAACAGTTCCTTCGGTTCTATAACGTTTTGTGTGGGTAATTCAAAATCCTGGAAGGATTCAATTTTCGTAACCGCAGGTCATTGACCTGCGGAAACCGGAATACTACTTTCCGCTGTCCGGAGGACAGGACGCTGTCGAAATATGTTTTCAGGCATGTCTGTCCTGCCTTACAGGCAGCTATCCGTACATATCTTTTCCCGGAGGTCAATGACCTCCGGTTATGAAAATGATGACTTTTCAAGTCATTAATGCAAACTGATACCGCGTATCTCTCCTTTTTACCCATACAATTCGTTATAGGGCCGTTCCTTCTTTATTATTTTAGCGAACTCCTCAAAACTCAGCTTTCTTAAAATGATGTAATAAGGTTATTGTATTTGGATTGTTATGCTCCTACTGAGGTTGTTTTGTTTCAAAATAAGGTGAGAATGAGGTTGTTCCCTCAAAAAAAGACCTTATTTTTAACCTGATTCCTATAACAAAACAACCTCAGTAGGGCTATAAGTTATCATCCTCATTATTAACCTTATTACCTTATTAAGGAAGTTTTTAGGAGTTCCCTAAATAAGATGTAATGTAACAGTTTTTCAGATGCGTGCAGAGCAACGTTGCTCTTCGATGCAGAGCAACGTTACGCTTCGATGCAGAGCAACGTTGCGCTTCGATGCAGAGCAACGTTACGCTTCGATGCAGAGTAACGTTGCGCTTCGATGCAGAGCAACGTTGCACTTCGATGCAGAGCAACGTTACGCTTCGATGCAGAGCAACGTTACGCTTCGATCAGTCGAAACATCCCATGCGCATTGCGCCTTCACGGTATTGTTATTCGCCCGGCAGGAATTTCGCTATTTTGGTAAAAAGGTCGCCCATGTCAATCGGTTTGCTGATATAATCGGCACATCCTGCTTCGAGGCACTTGTCCTTGTCTTCGGACAT
>JAISDP010000122.1 GCA_031264715.1 Bacteroidales bacterium | reverse complement strand
ATTGAATATCGACGATATGAAAAAGTGGGAGTACAAAATAGTGTATATCAATGCAACTCAACAGCATCAGTCGGGTATGCCCGACGATATCAACGAACGGTTCGACCAGTGGGGCAACGAAGGTTGGGAACTGGTAAAGGTAGAGCCCAAATTGACCTGTGGTTTCTGGGGATTCGGCAGTTTTACCGAAGGATTTATCGTTTTCTTTAAGAAAGAGAAGTTATAAGGATGAAGATTACTTTGGAGTTGGTTCCCCGTACCGAACAATACATTTGCGAACAGGTCGCTTTCGTAGAACAGGTCATGCCAAATATTTCGGCCATTAATTTTCCTGATTTGCTGCGTTTCGATATCCGCTCGTGGGATGCCTGCCGGATGATTGCACATTCGCAGTTGGACAGGATTGCCCACTTGCGGGCGATTGATTTCGACATGCACCGACCTTTCCCGCTGACGGACTTCCTGAAAGAGAATAATATCAGGAAAGTGCTGGTGATTGAAGGCGATAAGTCCCAGAATATGCAACATGCGATGTACCCGACTTCAAGTGTCGATTTTATCCGCAAGTTGAAAAAGGAAGCAGGGGATATTACGATCTATGCGGCATTTGACCCGTATCGAAACAATATACGTTACGAACTCGAATATTTGTGGCAAAAGGTTGAAGCCGGGGCTGTGGGATTTTTTTCCCAGCCTTTTTTCGACCTGCGCCTGCTCGAAATCTATTCCGAATACCTGGAGGGGCAGGATGTTTATTGGGGTATCAGCCCGGTAACCGGCGAACGATCCAAGCTTTACTGGGAAACCCGTAACAGGGCCATTTTCCCGAAGTCGTTTATACCAACCCTCGAGTGGAATGTACAGTTCGGACAAAAGGTGATGGATTTCTGCCAAAAGAATAACTTTAACCTGTACCTGATGCCCGTTAAGGTGGATTTGACGGATTATTTGAAGAAACTCTTCATAAGGTAAAAGTGCAAATTTATGATTTGCCTTCGGCAAGCCCGCAAGCTTGATGCTCATCCATATCGGGATCGATTGCCCCCAATTTTTATCCGTCTGCGCATATATCGAAAATTTCATGTACATTTGCAATATCAAATAACTCGACCAACCCGTAATACATATTCAGGATGAATATAAATGACCCTGCCGGCAGAATAGAAGCGTCCCATACCGTGGTAGACCGGATCATGGAACAATCCGGGTACTGCAACCGCATCATGGATGCATGCATTGATCTGAAAAAGAAGATCGAACAGACGCAGGACGAAGAAACGCTGCTGAAACTGAACAACGAACTGCAACTGAAGATGAACCGGATGCTGAAACTGAAAAAGTATGCGCTTGATATACATGAAACGTTCCGGACGATCCCGCGCAGTTCGGAACGCCTGCAACAAGCCGGGGAGTATTTTTACGGGGGAAAATTCGAGGAAATGGACGAAGCGCTGGACGACGGGGAAATATGCGCAGAAATAGAACGCCTCAACGAAGACCTGCATTCGAAGGATGAAGAGCAGAAGAAAAAAACGCGTGTTCGCCTGGAATGCAGGTCGTACGAACTGATCATCAAGGCGCTTTACCGCTACACCTTCATCGAGAATCCCGAATGGCATAAGGACGTTTACGACCTTCTGGAGGCGGCGCACGATGCGTCCTGCAACGTGCATGCCCTGTTTGAGTTTGCGGCCTACCTGATGATAACCACCGAGAAGGACTGGGCGATCGAACTGCTGGACGACGCATACGTCATGGCCCGGGAACTGAACGGGGAAAACTGTAGCCTGTACGAAGCCAAGTGCCTCTGGGCTAAGGGAGTCATCGCGAGAAAGAAGCAAAACTTCCCGGAAGCCATTGAACATGTCGGCAAAGCGCTGAAAATATACACCCTGCTCACGGAAAAGAACCCCGTCGAATACCGTCCGAGGATGGCGGACATGCTGACGGTCATGGGCGATTATCATACATACTCCGAGAATTATGCGACAGCCGTGGTCGTATTTGAAGAAGCGGTGAAAATCCGGCGCGAGCTTGCCCTCCACGGCTCCGGAGAAGACGCTATGAACCTGGCCCGTACGCTGGACAAGCTGGCCGTCGTCCACACCTGCCTGGGCGAATACGGGGATGCCGTCTCGCGGTTTGAAGACGCCCTGCGGATCGAGAACGATCAGCTCGAATATAACCTCTACATGGTACTGGCCGCAAAAGCGAATATCTTATACAACCTGTCGGCTGCCCTCTTTGGTGCGAAGAAATACGACGGGGCGATCCGCCGGATAAAGGAAGAGCTGGAAGTCCGCAAAAAGGTACGGGAAACGGATCCGTTCGGACAGCTGCCCCTCATGGCAAGGGCGCACGACGTGCTGGCCGACGCGTATCTGGAACTCGGGCAGCCGGAAGACGCCATCCGGGAAAGGGAAGAGATCGTGAAACTGTATAAAACCCTTGCCGAACATTCGCCGGAAACATGGCTGTGCAGCCTGGGAGAAGCCCTGAACCAATGCTCCAACCTGTACTTCGAAATGAAATCGTACGACAAATATTTCCTGTTGACGAAGAAAGCCCTGGAAGTATTCCGCAAGCTGGCCGCCGGCGATCCGGAGAAATATCTTATATCCGTAGGCTGCCTGCTGGGAAACGTATGCCATTATTATGAAATGATTTCGCCGGACAGGAAAAAGAAGATCGAAACCGCCCGCGAAATCTGCCGGATACTCTCATCCGTTGAAAGAGACGAATTGACCGAAATAGTGTACGCCAAAGCGAAAGAGATACTCGGAACATACCCCTGGCGAACAATTTAAACTTGAATCTTAAATCTTAATCTTGAACCTGATGAATAAGAAAGTAAAAGCAGGCTTGTTTGGTGTAGGTTTAAATACCTATTGGCCGCAATTTGAAGGATTATACGAACGTTTGACCGGTTACCAAAACGAAATAGCCATGCGCATGGAGTCGCTCGGCGCCGATGTGACGGATGCCGGCATGGTCGACTGTCCCGAAAAAGCTGCCGAAGCCGCCGACCTGATGCGCAGGGAAGGCGTTGAAATAACTTTCCTGTTCATATCCACTTACGCATTGTCATCGACCGTGTTGCCGGTAGTACAAAGACTCCGCGTGCCGGTAGTGATTCTCAATGTACAGCCTGTGGCAGCCATCGACTACGCATCGCTGAATGCGCTTGGCGATCGCGGTAAAATGACCGGCGAATGGCTGGCGCACTGCCAGGCTTGTTCCGTACCCGAATTTGCATCGGTATTCAACCGCGCAGGTATCCGCTACGAAATTGTTTCGGGCTACCTGCAGGAAGATTATGTATGGCAGGAAGTGCAGGAATGGATCAACGCTGCCCGTGTGAAAGCGGGTATGAACAGCAATCGCATGGGTATTCTCGGCCATTACTACTGCGGCATGCTCGATGTTTACACCGACACCACCATGCAGTCGGCTGTTTTCGGTACACATATCGAGTTACTGGAAATGTGTGAACTGAAAGCTTTGCGCGATGCAGTCACCACTAATGAACTTTCGGCCAAACTGAAAGAATTCAACGAACGTTTCGATGTAGCGCCCCAGTGCGAACAAGCCGAACTGGAACGTGCCGCACAAACAGCCGTTGCGCTGGATAAACTGGTGGCCGCCCACCAACTCGGATCTATGGCCTATTATTACGAAGGTTATCCCGGCAACGAATACGAAAACATTGTTACATCGGTGATTGCAGGGAATACGCTACTCACCGGGAACAATATCCCGATTGCAGGCGAATGCGAGGTAAAGAACGTACAAGCGATGAAAATCATGTCGTTGCTGGGTGCGGGAGGTTCGTTCTCCGAATTCTACGCCATGGACTTCAACGACGATATTGTGATGCTCGGGCACGACGGCCCGGCACACTTTGCCATTGCCAAAGAGCGCGTAGGGTTGGTACCTGTGCCGGTGTACCACGGCAAGCCGGGTAAGGGACTTTCCATTCAAATGAGTGTCAAGCACGGACCTGTCACCCTGCTTTCGGTCTGCGAAGGCGTCGATGGTATCTTCCTGCTGGTGGCCGAAGGTGAATCGGTTCCCGGCCCGATACTCGAAATCGGGAATACCAACAGCCGTTATCGCTTTGCATGTGGCGCCCGTAACTTTATCAACGAGTGGTCGAAGGCCGGCCCATCGCATCATTGTGCCACAGGTGTCGGGTATTGGGCTGCTACGCTCGAGAAACTGGCAGGATTACTGGGTATACCAATGGTACAAGTGTGCTAAACAATTACCGATCTGAAAGAAACCTTCGGGGGGATTGTTTCAAATAAGAAAGCTATTGTAGTATAAACTTTATTGATATAATAACGAATAGCTATATCTTTGCAATGTGAATGAAGGAGAATATAGCGATGGACAATATTGGTAATCTGCTGGATAAGATAAACTATCCTTCCGATTTAAAAGATTTGACAACGGAACAAATGGTAGAGTTGTCGGCACAGCTCCGGCACTTTATCATTGATGTTACCAGCCACAATCCTGGCCACCTGGGTGCCAACCTGGGCGTGGTGGAGTTGGCCGTTGCGCTGCATCATGTATTCGACACCCCCAATGATAAGATTATATGGGATGTAGGTCACCAGGCTTACGCCCACAAAATACTCACCGGTCGCAAAGATATTTTCCACACCAACCGTAAATACGGAGGGTTAAGCGGATACCCAAACCTCGCTGAAAGTGAATACGATGCTTTCGGCGTAGGGCATTCGTCAACTTCTATATCAGCGGCATTGGGCATTGCAACCGCTTCAAAACTGAAAAATGAGGAGCGTCAAGTGGTAGCTGTAATCGGTGATGGCTCACTCTCGGGCGGTATGGCTTTCGAAGCGCTTAACCACGCCGGGGCAACGCGAGCCAACATGCTGGTGATCCTGAACGACAACAAAATGGCGATAGACCCAAACGTGGGAGCGCTAAAAGAATACCTCATCGACATCACCACTTCGTATACTTACAACAAGATCAAAAAGGAAGTATGGGATGTGATGGGCAAACATGCTCGGTCGCGGCGGTTGGTGCAACAGATCGAACGAGGTATCAAGGCAATGCTGATGAAGCAGGGGAACCTCTTCCAGGCGCTTGGATTCCGTTACTTTGGCCCGGTGGATGGTCACGATATTAATTACTTGACGCATGTATTGCAGGATATGAAATGGATTGAAGGGCCTAAGCTACTGCACGTGCTCACCACCAAGGGCAAAGGATATGCATTTGCCGAGCAGGACCAAACCCGCTGGCATGCCCCGGGATTGTTCAACAAGGAAACAGGCGAAATTCTCCGTATTTCGACGACACAAACGCTGCCCCCGTTGTTTCAGGAAGTATTCGGCCATACACTGACGCAATTGGCCGAGATGAACGACCGTATTGTGGGCATCACTCCGGCTATGTCAACCGGCTGCTCCATGCACCACCTGATGAAACGCTTTCCCGACCGCTTTTTCGATGTAGGGATTGCCGAGCAGCACGCTGTGACCTTTGCAGCAGGGTTGGCTGCGCAAGGCATGGCGCCGTTCTGCAACATATATTCATCCTTCCTGCAACGCGGCTACGACCAGGTAATTCACGACGTAGCCCTGCAAAAGCTTCCGGTTATACTTTGTATCGACCGGGCCGGGCTGGTTGGCGAGGATGGCGCGACGCATCACGGCGCCTACGACCTGGCATACCTGCGGTGTATCCCTAACATGATCATCTCTGCCCCGATGGACCAGGTAGAACTGCGTAACCTGATGTATACCGCGCAAGCCGGAAATTATGGCCCGTTTGCGATACGTTACCCCAAAGGCCGTGGCGTAACCATCGAGTGGGAAGAACCGTTTCAAATGATACCGGTTGGGAAAGGCCGGAAGATATGCGAAGGTAACGATATTGTCATCGTCAGTATCGGTACGGCAGGAAATATGGTTATTGAAGCCTGCCAAAAACTCAAAAGCGAAGACATCCGGGCAGCGCATTACGATATGCGTTTCCTGAAACCCATTGACGAAGAATTATTGCATTACATCTGCCGGAAACATAAACAGGTGATTACCGTAGAAGATGGCACCATACTCGGCGGTTTGGGAAGCGCAGTGATGGAATTTGCCAACGATCACAATTACCCTGTCCATATCAAAAGATTGGGAATACCCGATCAGTTCATCACACACGGTTCCATGCAGGAACTCTATCACGAATGCGGCTACGACGCTGAAGGAATAGCCGATACTGCAAAAAATATCCTGCAACGACAGGCATTATTGCATGTAGGGTAACACAATTCACAATAATACCGATAATATTTATTTGCAAAGGTTAGCGTTTCAAAAAAACAACTATCTTTGCACCCGCAAACAGGGAAAGATGGGTGAGCGGTTTAAACCGGCAGTCTTGAAAACTGTTGTACTGTAAGGTACCGGGGGTTCGAATCCCTCTCTTTCCGCCGACAGGTAAGCCAGATGGCGACACCTGAAAGCCAAAGTCTGTAATTGGGGTTAGGATGGCTGACATTAACCAAACTTTTGTACATTTGCCAAAAACCATTCAGCAGAACATGAATTCAAAAGAATTATTCGAAAAAATACGTGATAAAAGGAGTTTCCTGTGCATAGGACTGGATAGCGAATTTGGGAAAATACCCGAATTCCTGAAAAGAAAACAAAATCCCGTCTTCGAGTTCAACAAACGGATTATTGACGCCACAGCGCCTTATGCGGTAGCTTACAAGCCCAACCTTGCCTTTTATGAAGCATATGGCGTATCGGGGTGGGTCAACCTGCGGATGACGGTCGACTACCTGCGTGCCAACTATCCTGACCTGTTCCTGATTGCCGACGCCAAACGCGGCGACATTGGCAACACCTCGAAAATGTATGCCAAAGCGTTCTTCGACACCATCGGGTTCGATGCGGTGACCGTGGCTCCCTACATGGGCGAAGATTCGGTAAAACCGTTTATCGGCTACAAGGACAAGTGGGCGATCATCCTTGCACTGACATCCAACCAGGGCGCATCTACCTTTCAGTTCACCGAGGACAAATACGGCGGGCTGATGTTGTTCGAAAAAGTAATCAACCAGTCGAAAAACTGGGGTAATACCGATAATATCATGTACGTGGTGGGCGCTACCCATGCCGATATGTTGAAAGACGTGCGCCGGCTCGCCCCCGACCATTTCCTGTTGATCCCCGGCGTGGGCGCACAAGGCGGCAACCTGGCCGAAACCGCGCAGGCAGGTATGAATGACCGGTGCGGGCTGCTGGTTAACTCATCGCGCGCCATCATTTTTGCCGACAGTAGCGAAAATTTTGCCGAAATTGCTGCACAAAAAGCAATGGAAATGCAGCAGGAAATGGCATATTTACTGACAGAGAAAGGGATAATACAATAAGGCGCCCAATCCTCCCAGGGGGAGGGAGAGACTCTCATATGGAACAATCGGACAATTTTAAATCCCGCAATCAGGCGGATAGCACAAGCTTCCTCCCCCCTTGGGGGAGGGATGGGGTGGGGCTCTTCTTAGACGACCCCGCTTCGATTTTCCGTGTGCTCACGGCGCAGGAGAAACAAGCATTCCGCAGCCGAATGGTTGTACGGACATACCGCAAGGGCGAGTACATCTGCCGGGCCGGAGATACGCCTGTCGGGTTGATGTGCCTGGTGAGCGGCAAAGCGAAAGTATTCCAGGAAGGCGTGGGCGGGCGCGAGTATATAGTCCGTATGGCCAAACCTGCCGGGTTTATCGGCTACCGTGCGTTATTTGCCGACGAGGTGCATGCTGCTTCGGCCAGGGCTATCGAGGATTCGGTAGTAGTGAGCCTCGATAGCGAAATGTTTTTCAGTTTGCTGCAGACCAACAGCGAGTTGGGTATCCTCTTCATCAGATCGCTGGCAGCCGAGCTGGGCTTTTCTTATTTTCGCACAGTGACGCTTACCCAGAAACAGATACCGGGACGGTTGGCCGAGACGCTGCTTTTCCTGCGCGATACCTATGGGTTCGAAAATGACGGGGCAACCTTAAAAGTATGCCTGTCGCGCGAAGATATTGCCAACCTGTCAAACATGTCCACTTCCAATGCCATCCGGACGCTCTCGTCTTTCGCAAGCAAGGAACTCATTGGTATCGAAGGAAAGAAAATCATCCTGATCGACGTTGCCGGGTTGGAGAAAATAAGCAAGGAGCGACGGAACGAACCCCTACCGAAAGATGATGCCGATGAAGGTTAAAACCCACCCCTGGGCCTGGTTACCTACGCTGTATTTGGCGCAAGGCTTACCCTACGTAATTGTGATGACGGTGTCCGGCATCATGTACAAGCGAATGGGCATCCCTAATGAAGATATTACCCTATACACGGGCTGGCTCAACCTGCCGTGGGTTATCAAACCGCTTTGGAGCCCCATTGTGGACATCCTCAAAACCAAACGCTGGTGGATCGTCGTGATGCAATTACTGATAGGCGCCGGCCTGGCATCCGTAGCGCTCGCCATTCCCGGCCCTTCGTTTTTCCGCCTCACGATGGCTGTTTTCTTTCTGCTCGCATTCAGTTCGGCCACACACGACATCGCCATCGACGGATTTTACATGCTGGCGCTCACCCCTTTCCAGCAATCCTATTTTGTAGGTATCCGCAGCACGTTCTATCGCATTGCCATGATTTCCGGACAGGGATTGCTGGTCATGCTGGCCGGATGGCTCGAAAAGTCCACAGGCGACATCCCCCGGGCATGGTTACTCATCTTCATCACAGTTGCTGTAGTTTTCGTAGCGCTGGCTATCTATCATTATCTGGTACTGCCTCAACCTGAAACCGGCAGGGGTACGGAGAAACGTAGTTTTCAAGATATCCTGAAAGAATTTTTCGGTACTTTTGCCTCGTTTTTCGAGAAAAAAGGCATAGTTGTCGCACTCGCCTTCATATTGCTTTACCGTTTGGGCGAAGCACAATTAGTAAAAATCGCATCGTTGTTCATGCTCGACAAACGTGTAGATGGCGGGCTGGAACTGGCTACCGAAACGGTTGGCTTTATTTACGGCACATTGGGCATTATCGCGCTCGTAGCCGGCGGCATCCTGGGTGGCATTGCCATCTCACTGAAAGGCCTTAAATATTGGCTACTGCCGATGATGGTCGCTATAAACCTCCCCGACCTGACGTATGTTTACCTGGCATATGTCCAGCCCGAAAATATCTGGCTGATCAATGCATCGGTCATCATCGAGCAGTTTGGCTATGGATTTGGGTTCACAGCATTTATGATGTTCATGATCCATACCGCCGAAGGTGAATACAAAACAGCCTTTTATGCTATATGCACGGCATTCATGGCATTGGGCATGATGTTACCCGGGATGGCCGCCGGTTGGCTGCAAAAAGTCATGGGATACGAATATTTTTTCATTTGGGTAATGATCTGCACAATCCCGTCCTTCTTCCTGGTACGGTTCCTGCATATCGACCCGCAATTCGGAATGAAAACAAAATAAGTTTCGGATTACCTGTTTGCCCAACCCGAAGCTCGAAACCCAAAACTCGGAATATTGGTTGTAAGTATTGTCATATTGAACTGGAACGGTAAGCATTTTCTTGAGAAATACCTGCCGGACGTAGAAATTCACTCGCGATTGCCGGGTGTGGAAGTTATCATTGCCGACAATGCTTCCACCGACGATTCCCTGGTTTACCTGCAAACCAGTCATCCCCACATCCGTATCATCAAACTTGACAGGAACTATGGCTTTGCCGAAGGTTACAACAGGGCATTGCAACAGGTAGAAGCCGATTACTACGTCCTGCTTAACTCGGATGTAGAAGTAACCGGGGGCTGGCTGCAACCAATGCTCGACCTGATGCAGCAAAAGCAGGGAATTGCCGCCTGTATGCCAAAAATACATGCGGCAGCCGACCGTACCGCTTTCGAATACGCCGGCGCTGCGGGCGGATTTATAGATAAATATGGTTATACTCTCTGTCGCGGAAGGCTATTTCACACTGTAGAAAAAGATACCGGGCAATACGATACGGAAATGGAAATATTCTGGGCAACCGGAGCGTGCTGCATGATCCGGGCAAAGCTTTTCCACGAAACGGGCGGATTCGATGGCGCTTTTTTCGCGCACATGGAAGAAATAGACCTGTGCTGGAGGTTGAAAAACAAAGGATATACGATATGGTATACGCCGCGTTCGACAGTATATCATATAGGAGGCGGCATGTTACCCCAATCGTCGCCCTTCAAAACTTTCCTGAACTACCGCAATAACCTGCTGATGATGTACAAAAACCTGCCGTGCAAGCGCCGCAAGCGCATCCTTTACATACGGACGGTTCTCGACGGCCTTTCGGCTGTATATTCGTTGCTGAAAGGCGATGTTTCCGTGCTCAAAGCCGTATGGAAAGCACATCAGGATTACAGGAAACTGCGCCGGGAATACCGCCTGCCGCCGCTCGACAATACCGGCGAGCCCCTCTCCTACCCTTCCTGCGTGTACCGTCGCAGCGTCGTGTACCAATATTTCATCAGGGGATGCAAAACATTTAACAGCTTGCCTCCGGATCGCTCGTCCAGTAATCTGGCGTAAAATTCTTTAATGGAATTTTTCCAATTTTCGATGCAGCAAAATCAAATTTGCCTCGTCCTTATAATAAAATCAAACAAAAGCGCGGCCACGATGACCTTGTTTCGAAAAGATAAGAGATCAGCGACATTTCAGCGGGAATTGTACCGACTCCACTACCGGAGGATATACAACACCTGCTTGCGGATCATCGGAAATTCGATGGATGCCGAAGAGGCCATGCACGATGTGTTCTTGAAGTTATTCGACCATATGGATGAATTGCAGGACGAAAAGGCTTTCCATTCGTGGAGCCGACAAATCGCCATCCGGACATCGATTGACCGGACGCGCAAGAAAAAGCTGGTTTTCGAACAGGTTGACAACCTGCCCATTGTCGATGAAGAACCGGACGAAGAACCGGTACTGTCCGTTGAAGCCATCAAACGCGGACTGGACAGCCTGCCCGACGGCTACCGCATCGTTGTCTCCATGCGCCTGCTCGAAGAATGCGAGTTCGAAGAGATCGCCCAAGCGCTGCAAATCAAGGAATCGACCGTACGCTCGCAATACATCCGCGGACGCGAAAAATTAGCCGCCATGTTGAAGTTGAAAATTGAATGTTGAATGTCATGAATCGTTTAGAACAGTATATCCGCGATAACAAAAGCCGTTTCGACGAAGAACCCGCAGCGGGCCATTTCGAACGGTGGCAACAAAAGACGGATCGCAAACCCGGGCGAATCGTTGCCCTGCGCTGGAGTGTCTCCATAGCCGCCTCGATCGCCATCCTGTTATCAGCCGGCATCATCCGGCAATATGCCGGGAAACAGGCGCATATGATGGCAATGTGTGAAAACGCCCATGATATGAAGGTTTGCTACCTGAACAGGATGAATGTAGTAGCCGACCGGATAGAGGAGCTTACGCGTGATCTCGACCAGTGGGACCAGCAACAGGTGATGACCGACGTACACAACATCATCGACGCAGCCGGCAGCGGTTTCGAAAACGAGATACCGGAAGAACTCCCGGATGAAAAAACCAGATCGATCCTTTCGGATTATTACCGGCAAAACCTGGAAAGCCTGGAAATGATCAGGGAAAAAGTAGAGCAGTAAGAGATCAAATCGTCAAAACCATCAAAACCATCATAAAATGAAAAGAGTATTATTATTTTTAATAGTTGCCGGACTGACAACGATTGCGTACGGCCAGAAAAAGGAAACCCGCCCTGTATCGAATTTCACGGGAATAGATGCTTCCAGTGCATTTGACATTACGGTTACCAGGGGCGATACGGAATCGCTCGTCATCGAAGCCGACGACGCAGCGATGGCGTACATACGCAGCGAGGTGCGGAACGGCGTGCTGCACCTGTACCTCGACAATGAAAAGAAGGTAAAGAACATCAAAACGATGAAAGCCACAATTGTGATGAAGAATTTAGACAGGGTATCGCTTTCGGGCGCCTGCAAATTCACGGCCAACGACCTCTTTACCCCCGACCGCTTCAAAGGTGATTGCAGCGGCGCCTCCAACATGACGGTGAATTTGAACACCGGGCAGTTGAACATCGGGGCGAGCGGAGCCAGCAACATACAGATAAATGTGAACGTAACCGGCAATGCCGAACTGGACCTTTCGGGAGCATCGAAGTTCCGGGGGGAACTGAAAGCCGCTGCCGTAAAATTCAGTTCCAGCGGCGTCTGTTCTGTTGATTTAAGCGGTTCGGCAGATAGTTTCAACATAGAAGTATCGGGAACGTCGAAAGTGAACGCCGGGGATTTTACGGTGAAAACAGCAGACATCAGATCGTCGGGCACCAGCAACATTACTGTAAACGTTGCCGATACCCTGGATGTGCGCTCTTCGGGCGCGTCAGCCGTTAACTATAAAGGTTCGGCCACCATCAGCTATGTCAGTACCAGCGGTTCTTCGAGAGTCAAAAAGATATAACATTCAAAATCCATCAAAATCAATAAAATGAAAAAAGTATTTGCATTATCCGTCAGCGTTTTGTTAGTCGCAAACCTCCTTACTGTTTGCGCCAACGATCAGGAAAAAGATCCATACATGACCCGCAGTTTCCCGGCGTCATCGGTAAAATCAATAGAGGCCGTCACATCCGGCGGCAGTCTCACAGTGAGCGGCAATGCCGGTTCGGAAGCCATCGTGGAAGTATATGCCTCGCGCAGCGGGTGGTCGGACGAAAAAATCAAACAGGCGCTCGATGAGAATTACACGCTCGACATCAGGATTGAAGGCGATAAGTTGTCTGCTGTAGCGAAACAGAAAAAAAGCATCACCGACTGGAACCGGCAAGGAGTGAGCATTTCGTTCAAAATCACCGTTCCGCAGCAGGTGGACAGCAAATTGCAGACCAGCGGCGGCAGCATCCGCATCAACGACATCTCCGGCTCGCACAATTTTACGACCAGCGGCGGTTCATTATCAGTCGAAAATGCTTCGGGTAACATTGTCGGCAGAACATCGGGCGGCAGTATTACGGTCACTGATTCGAAAGACAATATCGACCTGACAACATCGGGAGGCAGCATTACAGCAAAGGATTGCAGCGGGAAAATCAAGCTGGCAACATCGGGCGGCAGCATCAGGATGAGCAACCTCAGCGGCAGCATCAATGCGGCAACCAGCGGTGGAAGCATTACGGCAAACGACGTCGAAGGAACGCTCAAGACCGGCACATCGGGCGGCAGCGTGAATTTGGACGATATTTCCGGCAATTTGGATGCACACACTTCGGGTGGAAGCATGAATGTGGAAATGGTATCGGTAAACGAATATGTCAAACTCTCGAACAGCGGTAACCTCAAGCTGATCCTGCCCTCCGGAAAAGGCTATGACCTGAAAGTGAAAGCCAACAAGATTGAGACATCCGGGTTGAAAGATTTTCGCGGCAACGTGGAGACCAGGAGCCTGGAAGGAACCGTAGGCAGCGGTGGTCCGAAAATCAATGTGAACTGTTCGCAACGGGCAAGCCTGTCATTTGAATGATGAATCGGGTTTGATTTCCATTAGCCGAAATGATCTATGCTTTAGCCTCATATCCACGGGCTACGCCGCATTGAAATATTTTATATACACGGGTGCAATTCAAATTGTCGCGTTGAGGATACAATTGATTGTTGCAGTTCAACCCACTACGGGGTTGCGGGAGAGCGCTCCGCCGTACCCGCCGTACCCCGTGTTGCGCTTCGCTTACACGGGGTTATCAACATTAGATGCCTTCCGGCATCCGATCGCAAGAGCGAAACATTCCGTACGCGCTTTGCCCGTCAGGACATTCATATCAATAAAATCAATGTGGAAAACATCAACAAATCTCCGCAGGGTGATTCATCATAGGGAACTCCTAAAAACTCCCTTAATAAGGTAATGAAGTTATTGTATTTGGATGGTTATGCGCTCAGCCCTACTGAGGTTGTTTTGTTTAAAAATAAGGTGAAAATGAGGTTATTCCCTCAAAAAAAACCTTATTTTTAACCTTATTACCTCATTTTAAGAAAACCGAACTCGGCACAAATTCATCATACACGCGCCAGAATGCAATTTACACGAGCCAGCACGCAATTTACACGAGTCAGCATGCAATTTACACGAGCCAGCACGTCATTTACACGAGCCAGCACGCAATTTACACGAGCCAGCACGCAATTTACACGAGCCAGCACGTCATTTACACGAGCCAGAACGCAATTTACACGAGCCAGCACGTCATTTACACGAGCCAGCACGTCATTTACACGAGCCAGCACGCAATTTACATGAAGCCAGCATGCAATTTACACGAGCCAGCACGTCATTTACACGAGCCAGAACGTCATTTACACGAGCCAGAACATCATTTACACGAGCCAGAACATCATTTACACGAGCCAGAACATCATTTACACGAGCCAGAACATCATTTACTACCGATATGTCGTCCCTATTCCCTTTTTCTTTACAAAGTGCAAACCTAAGGTGACGGGACTGCCGACCCTGTCAGGTCGTTTTACGTAAGCTTACGCATACCAACCTGTCAGGCTATGCAGCCTGACGCCGGCAGGCGTCTAATTTGGATAACCCCGGGCTGCGCCTCGCTTGCCCGGGGTTATCAACATCAGATGCCTTCCGCCATCAAAAACATTGCCCGTCAGGTCGAAACCGCAACTGGAGGTCTGTATCAAAGAAGTTATGAACACTCGAATAATTTATAAATCAAATTTATAACCTCATCACATACGCTTGCTTGAGAAAAACAGTGAATGAAAATACTCGCGGTTCGATGTATCTT
>JAISDP010000121.1 GCA_031264715.1 Bacteroidales bacterium | reverse complement strand
AACAGATTTTCATTTTCCCGGACAGAAGGGACTTTATACAGGAAAAGTAAGAGACGTATACGACATCGACGGCCGTTACCTGGTGATGGTGGCCAGCGACCGTATTTCGGCATTCGACGTGGTGTTGCCGCGCGGTATTCCTTACAAAGGGCAGGTATTAAACCAGATTGCCGCCAAATTTCTGGATGCTACGGCCGATATCGTTCCCAACTGGAAGGTGGCTTCACCCGACCCGATGGTAACCGTCGGGGTGCGTTGCGAACCGTTCAAAGTGGAAATGGTGATTCGCGGATACCTCACCGGACACGCGTGGCGCGAATACCGTGATGGATTCCGCTCCTTGTGCGGCGTACCTCTCCCCGACGGGATGAGAGAAAACCAAAAGTTTGCAGAACCCATCATCACCCCCACTACCAAAGCTGCCGAAGGACACGATTTGGATATTTCGCGCGAGGAGATCATCGCACAGGGCGTGGTATTGAAGGACGATTATGAGCAGCTGGAAAAATATACGCAGGCCCTGTTTGCCCGCGGCACGCAAATGGCAGCCGAAAAGGGACTGATACTGGTGGATACCAAATATGAATTCGGGAAAAGGGACGGTAAAATCTACCTGATCGACGAAATTCATACTCCCGATTCGTCGCGATACTTTTATGCCAAGGGTTACGGGGAACGTTTGGCCAAAGGGGAGCAACAAAAGCAGCTTTCGAAAGAATTTGTGCGTCAATGGCTCATCGAAAACGGGTTCCAGGGACAGGAAGGTCAAAAAGCGCCTGCCATGTCCGACGAGTATGTCCGTCAAGTATCCGACCGGTACGTTGAACTCTATGAAAACATCACGGGCGAAACCTTCCAAAGGGCTGATACCGGAAACCTGACGCAACGCATTGAAAAGAATGTGATCGACTGCCTGTCGCAGTTGAACGTTGAAGGTTGAAAGTGGTGTAAATCAGGGAAGATTCTTCACTCTTCACTGGTTTTTGTTTCCTTCAAAATAACATCATGCGCGCCGCCTTCGATAATACTCGTCGAAGACACCAGTGTTATTTTGGCAACCCGTTTCAGTTCGGGAATTGATAATGCTCCGCAACTGCACATGGTCGATTTGACCTTACCCAGGGTAACTTCGAGGTTGTCCTTGAGTTTGCCGGCATAGGGCACATAGCTGTCCACGCCTTCCTCGAATTTCAGTCGGGCGCTGCCGCCCATGTCGTACCGTTGCCAGTTTCGTGCGCGGTTGGAGCCTTCGCCCCAGTATTCCTTCACATGGGTGCCGCCTAACATCAGCTTCTTGGTCGGACTTTCGTCGAAACGTGCAAAATACCTGCCCATCATGATGAAATCGGCGCCCATGGCCAATGCAAGCGCCATGTGGTAATCCTGTACGATGCCGCCATCGGAACAGATGGGGATATACACGCCGGTTTCCTCGAAATACTCGTCGCGCGCGCCGGCTACTTCAATCAACGCTGTGGCTTGTCCGCGGCCGATTCCCTTTTGTTCCCTGGTAATGCATATAGAACCGCCGCCGATCCCAACTTTGATGAAATCGGCGCCTGCATCGGCCAGGTAGCGGAAACCGTCCCGGTCAACAACATTTCCTGCGCCTGTCTTCACCCGGTCGCCATATGTATCCCTTACAAAGCGTATGGTTTCCTGCTGCCATTCCGAATACCCGTCGGACGAGTCGATGCACAGCACGTCAACGCCTGCATCCACCAACCGGGGTATCCGTTCGGCATAATCCCTTGTGTTGATGCCTGCTCCCGCCAGCAAACTCTTGCGGTCGTCCAGCAGCTCGTTGGGATTGTTCTTGTGGTTGTCATAATCTTTCCGGAAAACAAAATATTTCAAATGCCGGTTCTCGTCAATCACCGGGAGGGTATTGATCTTGTTGTCCCAGATAATATCGTTGGCCTCATCCAGGCTGATACCGTATTTTCCCGTCACTAATTTTGCAAAAGGCGTCATAAAATCCTTTACTTTTTTATCGGCGCTATCCCTGCCCGGACGGTAATCCCTGCTGGTGACCATACCCAGGAGCTTGCCGTTCGATGTGCCGTCGTGGGTGATGCCAACCGTTGAAAAACCCGTGCGTTCTTTCAATTCGATGACATCCCCCAGGGTATGTTCGGGAGTCAGGTTGGCATCGCTGTTGACGAATCCGGCTTTATATTTCTTCACTTTGCGCACCATTTCGGCCTGGCTTTCGACGGATTGGGAACCAAAAATGAACGAAAGTCCGCCGTTGCGGGCGAGGGCAATCGCCATGCAATCGTCGGATACCGATTGCATGATGGCCGATACAAAGGGGATGTTTAACAGCAAACCGGCCTTGTCGCCTTTGCGGTATTTTACCAGCGGGGTTTGCAGGCTGACTTTGCCGGGGATACATTCTTTCGTTGTCAGTCCCGGCATGAGTAAGTATTCATTAAAGGTTCTCGAGATGTGGTCTATAATTTGTGCCATTGTACCGTTTTTTGAAAAGTTTGGCAAAGTTACAGAAAATATAAATGCGCTGCTGCATGATACATGCTAACCGGGGATGTGCCCGTTTGCACATTCCCTCTCCGCACAGGGGTTAAGGCGGGGCCAAATACAACAATAGCAGTGGCATATAATCTTTCAAATTGACACGAAGCGCTTTCAGTACTTTGGTGATATGAAACTCAACGGCCTTGGTGGATATTCCTGTCATGCAGGCAATTTCCCTATGGCTTCTGTTTTCGATACGACTGAGTGTAAATATACGGCGGGTTTGTTCCGGGAGGTTTTGCAGGGTCTTTTCGAGAATGGCCATGATCTCGGTCGAAAAAAGCTCTTCCGGCTCGCACGCACGCAGAGTGGAAATCCGGAAATTAAGCTCGCGGAGTTCATGCAGGCCGATCTGTTCCTGTACCTGCATCACCGTTTGCCGGTGTTCCAAATAATTAAGCGACATGTTTTTGACAATGGTAAGGATATAAGCATATAAGTTGCTGATTCCTGTTAACTCGCTCCGTTTTTCCCAATAGCTCATCAAAGCGTCCATCACAATATCCTCAGCTGCAAACTCGTCTTTTACATATGATTTTGCGAACATGACATACCGCAAACGGTATTCCCTGAATATTTCGTTGAATTGCTGCACATCACTCAACGACGGACTCTGGTCGAACGGATTTCCCATTTTGGAGCGACAGTTATTTTATCCCGGAATTAAAATGGCTACAAATCTACATGAAAATTTCCAATATGCCCACAGGCGGACGATGAAAATTGGGGGAAATACTCAAACCCTATTTTAAATTTATCTCTATTCTTCCTCATGTTGCTGTTTTTTCAAAGGTTCTTTCTATTTTTGTCCTTATTTTAATTTGAAATTGTATGAAAGAAAGTAAAGCATTTCTCGACAGGTTCTTTTCGCACGACATGCTGATACAGTTGGTTACCATCGGCATCAAGATCGTATTGATATATGTCCTGCTGGCGGCGCTTGTGTTCCTGGAGCGCAGGATATTTAAAAGGCTCATCGACCGCCGCGAAAAGCAATCGATCGACAAAACCAACCTTATTTTTATCAGGAACGTTATGATTTACACCACTTATGGTGTCGGTTTCCTTTCGATGATTAATCAAGTGCCGGGCATGCAGCAGTTGTCCAAGACACTGCTGGCCGGCGCCGGAATTTTGGCTGCTGCCGTTGGATTTGGTTCACAACAAGCTATTTCGAATATCGTGAGCGGCATCTTCATGGTGCTGTTCAAGCCCTTCCGCGTAGGCGACTATATCGATATGGGCGGCGGAAACACGGGCACAGTGGTGGATATCTCGCTACGGCATACTACCATCAAAAATAGCGAGAACCGGATGATCATCGTTCCCAACAATGTACTCAACAACCAGTCGATTATTAATTCATCGATCACAAGTGCAGCCACCTGTGCTTTTATTGATGTAGGCATCGGCTATGGGTCGGATATCAACCGGGCAATGGTCGTTATGCAGGAAGAAGCCGTGAAACACCCTCTGTTGATTGATAACCGCACCAAAGCCGAAAAAAATGACGGCACGCCGCAGGTGGTGGTGCGGGTGATCGAATGGGCTAACTCATCGGTCAACTTGCGGGCTTGGGCATGGGCGGCCAATACCGGCGATGCTTATGTTTTGAAATGCGACCTGCTTAAATCACTCAAGGAACGCTTTGACCGGGAAGGCATTGAGATACCATTCCCATGCACCAATGTGATTTTGAAGAAGGAATAAGTAAAATTGTATTTCGACCATGTTTAACATTTTTGGAGTCCGTCATCTTTCGCCTGCTGCTGCCTGGCACCTCAATCGTTACCTGGATGAGTTGAAGCCTCGCTGTGTGCTTGTCGAAGGGCCTGCCGATGCAGTGGAAATACTTCGCAGCGTAGCAGATAAACGGGTAAAACCGCCTGTTGCCTTGATGGCCTACACTACCGAATTCCCCATTGAAACCGTACTTTATCCCTTTGCCGAATACTCGCCCGAATACCAGGCCATCGTGTGGGCTGTCCGCCACAAAGTAGACTTGCGTTTTATCGATCTGCCTTCGGATATCATCCTGAAACTGAAACAGGAGCGTACCGGCGAAGACATATCCGAGGAACGGAAGGAGTATTACCGTTTCCACAATGGCCTGTACGACCGGCTATCGGCCAGCGTTGATGAGGACGACTACGATAGCTACTGGGAGCGTAACTTCGAGCACAACCTCAACCATGGCGCTTACTGCGAAGGCGTGAGTCTGCAATCGGGAGAGATGCGCCGTTTGGTGGTCGATGAGGAATACCGTGCTGCGCCGTCGGATTTTGCCTGCAACCTGATCCGCGAAGCACACATGCGCCGCGAGATACAGCGGGTAATCGGCAGCGGCGTAAAGCCGGAACAGATTGTTGCCGTAGTGGGCGCTTATCATGTAAGCGGCCTGCACAACAGCCTTCCGGCGATGACTGACGACGAGCTGGCCGCCCTGCCACGGGTTGCCACCCGCATGACGCTGATGCCGTATTCATACCATCGCTTGAGCAGTCGTACCGGTTATGGGGCAGGCAATCGCGCGCCCTATTATTACGAAATGATGTGGCAATGTATGCAGGAAGGTACGCTCGACAGGTTGCCCGCCATATATCTGTCGCATGTAGGCGGAGCGCTTCGTGCGGCAGGCAGTAATGCTTCGTCTGCCTCGGTGATTGAAGCCGTGCGGCTGGCCAACTCGCTGTCGTCGCTGCATGGCGGCAGCCTGCCTGTGCTGCGCGACCTGCACGACGCCGCGGTGACCTGTCTCGGATATGGCGACCTGCCATCGGTAGCCGGGGCCATCAACATGGCCGACATCGGCGCTGCCATCGGAAGCCTGCCCGAAGGCCTTAGCCAGACACCCGTGCAGGACGACGTGTCCCGCGAACTGAAACGTCTCAAGCTCGCCAATTACAAATCGACGGTGGCACAGGAACTGGCGCTCGACCTGCGGGAAAACCGCCAGGTAAAATCCGGGGAAGCCGCTTTCATCGACTTGAACCGTTCCACCTTCTTTCACCGGTTGAAACTGCTCGGTATTCATTTCTCCGTCTTGTTACCGGCGGCGCAGGCTGCGGCCACCTGGTCCGAAAAATGGTCGCTGCAATGGACTCCCGAAATCGAAATAGAAGTAGTAGAATCGAACCTGAAAGGCGAAACACTGGAAATAGCTGCTGCGTTCGAGTTGAAGGAGCGGTTGGATGCCTGTACCAATATCCGGGATGCAGCCGCTTTAATCCGTACCGCTTGTGAATGTCGCCTGATCGAAAGTTTTACCGGTGCGCTGGGCGTCCTTCAGCAATTGGGGGTCGATTCCGGTTCGTTCAGGGAAACGGCCGGCGCTGCACGCGAGTTATCCGTATTGATCCGGTATGGCGACATCCGCCGGTTTGATCTTGCTCCGCTCGTTCCCCTGTTGCAGCAGCTTTTTCTGCGCGGCGCACTGCTGGCGGTTGATGCTGCCTCGTGCGACGATAAGGCTGCCAACGAAATTGCTACAGCCATTAACACAATGGATTTGATTTCACAGGAACAGTACGACGTGGTGGACTCCAGCATCTGGATGGAAGAATTACGCAAACTGGCCATGCGTGACGACCGGAATACGCGGCTTTCAGGTGTCGCCTTCTCGATATTACTGGAACGCAACACGGTGAGTGACGATGATTGTGCAAGAGAAGTGTCGCGCCGCCTGTCGCCCGGTATTCCTGCCGAACTCGGCGCCGGTTGGTTCGCAGGCCTTTCGGGACGTAACCGTTATGCATTACTGTCGCGCATATCGCTCTGGCGGGAACTCGACCGGTATATCCAAAGCCTTGATCAGGAGGAATTTTATCGCTCGGCAGTATTCCTGCGACGCACATTCGGATCGTTCGAACCCAACCATAAAAACAGTATTGCCGAACTGTTGGGCGATTTCTGGAATACCGGCGCCGAACATACCGCCGAAACCCTCACTTCCGAACTTACCGAAACGGAAACGCAGAAATTGGACGAATTGAATGATTTTGAATTCGATTTTTAGATGACCCGTCAGGCTACGCAACTCTGCGCCGGCGGGCGTCCAATATGGATTGCCCGTCAGGGTATTCATATCCATAGAATCAATACGGGAAACATCCGCCAGTCTCCACAGGTGATTCATCATATGAAACCCCATACGGGGTTTTGGTCCGGTGGCGGTGCATCCCTTTTTCTATTGATATGGTTTCCCTGACGGGAAACGCACACGGTATGCGTAAGCTTGCGCATACAACCTGTCAGGCTACGCAGCTCGACGCCGTCAGGCATCCAATTTGGATTGCCCCGCGCAAGCCGCAGGCGCAGCTCGGGTAGAGGCCGACACCCTCCCCATCCGGCATCAAATACACAAGACAATATCTTGCGCAATTCGTGGATCAACAAACCTCATTTCCACCTTATTTCAATAACAAAACAACCCGTGAAAAATTTTGAATTTTGAATTTTGAATTGTTTCATTGTCCCTGTTGTCCTTTTTGTCCCTATTGTCCCTGACAGCCTACATTACCCTTTTGATGCCCGCATTTCGCTTTTACAGGATTCATGCCACATTTAATAAGGTAATGAGATCAGGAAACTTTGATGCAACAATCTGCTACTGAGGTTGTTTTTGTTAGAAAAATAAGGTGAAAATGAGGTTTTTGGACGACCACAGGATACGCAGCCTGTCAGGTCGTTTTACAGACCTGTCAGGGACAAAAGGGACAACAGGGACAACAGGATCAACGAAACAATTCAAAATTCAAAATTCAAAATTTTCACGGGTTGTTTTTGTTAGAAAAATAAGGTGGAAATGAGGTTTGTGCCTTTACGGTAATTTTTTTGGCAGGTACGGAAAATTTCCGTAGATTTGGGCTTTTTAAGCATTGATGTTCCTTAGGGCAGCATCAGCATTTCATCAAATTTTATTTTCGTGAAAAAATCATTCATCTTCTTCCTGGTTTCTGTGCTAACCCTCGGTAC
>JAISDP010000078.1 GCA_031264715.1 Bacteroidales bacterium | reverse complement strand
GAGGACAGGACGCTGTCGAAATATGTTTTCAGTCCTGCCTTACAGGCAGCTATTCGTACATATCCTTTCCCGGAGGTCAATGACCTCCGGTTATGGAAATGATGACTTTTCAAGTCATTCATGCAAACTGATACCGCGTATCTCTCCTTTTTACCCATACAATTCGTTATAGAGCCTTTTATATCAAAACACCGGGAGTTTTGGGTGAAAACACCCAGTGTTTTTTGAAGGATAGTAGAGCCGCTTTCCCACGCTACTACTGATCATATCGGTTTGATCCTGTCAGGTCAGGTCGAAAAGGTCATTTGACGTTTGACCGGACACTGCATGATCGCAGACTTTTTACCTGATCAGTCTACCCCAAAAGCTGATCTCCGAAATAAGTACGCGCTCATTATTATTCGCCTCTTTTTCGGCATCCGTGATGAAAGTTGAGATGGCTTTGAAGCGAATATACCGGGCGGTGACAGCGCCCGCCGGAAATTCAAAGTCAATACCCGCCCTGGCAAGCGCTATGTCTGCATCGGTAGCAGCGCTTCCTCCGGGGCCTCCCGACGGGGCTGCATAATCAAATGCGCCCAGCAGCGCCCAGCTCCCGTCTAAACTTCCATCCGGATTCGGCGCCAATGAGCCGTATATTTCAAACCGTTTCACTTGACTTCTGTTCCAGCGATCGCCGGCATTATCCGTGCGGGGCCACATTTTCATCCGCGAAAGTATCGCTTTTTTCCCTAAATCCCAGGTAAATGTACAGGGAAAAGTATTTGGAGCATCCACAGAGTGAAAAAAGTTCCCGCCGGTATTCACAATCTCATCCCACATTAACCGTAAGGTATAAGTGCCATTAACCGACTCGACATCGCCGGACAGGGGATATTCCGCCCAGGTATCCTTGGACAGGTATATATTGGGATCAATCATTGTTGAGATCAGCGGCGCCTGGAATATGTCGATGGCCAGGCTGTCGGGTTTAAACGAACTGTAATACAACAGCGGCTGGTCGACATTAAAATCGGGGAGGAAACTGACCGTTGCCGAATTATCTACGGTGACGGTATGGGTTTCGTCATGTATATCCGTATACGTCAAGCGGACGCCAAGATCGGTATGGTCGGCCTGATCCCATTCAAGCGTGAGGTCCTGACCGTCAAACAGCCTGCTTTTTATCCTGCGGCTTTGCAATGAACTTTCGAACATTTCACCATACACCGTCCCGGTCGCTTCTACCGGGACGGAGACATTACCGCGGGCGTCGTAAGTCCGGATCAGGAATGTATAGGTATTTTCATCCAGCGGCTCGATCATCTTCCTGACGACAGGCTCATCCGGCTGGAGGTCTATGTCGACGCCTTCGGTATCATTGTTCCATGAGATGCGGGCTTTGACCAGCTTGGGGTCCGCACCGGTTTTCCACTCTATCTCTATCCGTTCCTTACCGGAGTGCGTCACCACATCCAGCGCCCTGCCGGGATAGGAATGTCCGTTGGGTACCACGTATTCTTCGTAGATACTTTCCTGGCTTTTGCATGACGGGAATACCAAAATGATCGCCGTCAAAATGAGATATACTGTATTTTTCATCATTACATTTTTTATCAATTACTGCAATTTTACTGTCCTGGATTATTTCATGAGCAAGCCCCAAAAGCTGAACTCCTGATAACTTACGTTCGAAATGGTTGTACCGGCGTAAGTCTCCAGGGTTCTGACCCGGATGTACCTCACGGGGACAAAAGGATCGGGAGCGAAATCGCTTACCTCGAAGTCATATTCAATTCCCGCCTGGGCATAAGCGATGTCTTCCGCGGTAATCGTTTCTCCGGGCATCGGTTTCAAACATTCGAATTTTCCCAGCGGTATCCAGCTTTCGTCATAACTCCCGTCGAGATTGGGACTCATGGAACCCCAGACTTCGAATCTCTTCGCATGCGCCCTTTTCCATCTATCGTCAACGACGTTGCGCGGCCACATTTTCATACGGCTCAACGTCACCGTCTTTCCCAAATCAATGGTAATCGTTTGGGGAAGGGGCAATGACTGGGAGAAATAAGCGCCGCCGTTGTGGTCGGTATAGTTCTCGTCCCACATATTATCAAATCGTTGGTTATCCGGATTGAGCGCCGGGGCGTCGTCGGGCAAATTTACTTCACGCCAGCTGTCCTTGGCGATAAATTCTTCGTACCAGGGTTTCAGGGTGGCTTCGATGGTATCCGACATGTTGTTCCACCGGTCGCGGATATATGCCGAATAGTTGCTCGAAATGGTATCCAGACCCCGCAGGGAGAAATTTGCCTTTTCCATCGACAAATAAAACGTATACAGATAGGTCTGATACCCCAGGTGAGCGGTATCGCCCATCAGCACAATGGCTAAGTTTGCTTTTCCCGGATTTTCGACCTTGACGGATACCCCCCCGAATGTTTCTGCCAACTGTTGGGTGGCTAACAGTACGGACGGCGTTAAGGGAGCGACCTGTACATGCAGCGGGTCGGATACTTTTTCGTTCTTTCCCACACTGTACAGATTGACGTCATAAATACGCGTATCGCCGAATCCTTCCAAAACCAAGGAGTCCTTATAATACGACGCTTTGGTTTCGTGCGTCACTCCCGGCCTGATGTCGTATACGGCCCATACGTACAACAGATTTTCATCCGCCGGCACGGTATATTTCAGTACTGCCTCGCCCGGCGCGTTGCGCACCGTTACATTGGAGACCTGCGCAGGCGCCGGAGCGCTGCCGTCAATAAAATCGATCCGGCCTTCTTCCTTACAGCCGCTACCGATAACCGGCATCAAAAGCAGCAGCCCCCAAAATCCCCGCAGGGAGGATTTGATGAAATTGATCATTCTATTTTTCATGATTATGATGATTATGATTTTATGTATTTTATTTTTGGTTTCACCATCCGATATTTTGCACCAGATTCGGGTTATTAATCAGATTCGCGTTACTGATCGGCCAGAAATAATCGCGAAGCCTGAATTCCTGTTTGAAGATCATCTGGCGCGTGTACATGAGTTGATTGACCTCGGTTTCGGTTCCGTCATTCAGGCTCACTGTCAAATTCCAGCCTTCGATGGGTGTCTGGTACTCTTCGGGAAGGGTTTTCCACCGGCGAAGATCCCAAAACCGGTGTCCTTCAAACACAAGTTCTATCAGTCGTTCCTGCCGGATGATCTGCCGCATGCCCGCCTGATTGCTGTATTTAGTATTATCGGCGTATGCATCCCACGATTCTTTGACGCCGTTTAACCCCGCACGCGCACGAACCCTGTTGATGTACTCGAACATCTCGCTGCTGTTGTCGCCCGCGGGACCTTCGGCTTCGTTGATCGCTTCGGCATACAGCAGGTATAAATCGCTTATCCTCATGAGGGGCCACGGATAGCTTGTCCTTGAATACTGGGAGCTTGCCGTATTTCCCGTGAGCCGGTTCTCGAAATACTGGTATTTTTTGGGCAGATAACCTGTTCCTTTCCAGACTCCCATATCTATTTCGTCCGCCTCGCCTATTTTTAAACCCAGGTACATTAAACTGGAGGGGTTTTTATCGTTGGTTTGCCCCGCTCCAAACCAGATGCCTCCATCGAATCCCAGATGCGCATAAAAACGGGGTTCCCTGTCGAAATGTAAATCTATGGTTGTTCTTCCTTCCTTGATATACAGGTTGTCTTCGGGTTGCGCTGTCCTCAGGCTGTATAAGGCGCCCAAATTTCTTGTTCTATCCTCCGCAAGAGGCACGCCATGCCCGGTATAGAACAGGGATGCCATTTTTAACGGCGGCGCTATATTCCGCAACATCATGGTGTTATTTTTCCATTGAATATCCAATCTTGGGGCTGAGGTAACCTGTATATTATCTGCAATGCTTTGTGTATTCGCCCAGATGATATCGGAGGTCCACCGCATGTTGAAAGCATTTCGAAGGCTCAGCTGGGTAGCAATGGTATCGGAGTACTTGATGAGCCCGGTATTTGGGAAATAATACAGCTCGATTCCGGCTTTATGACAGGCTTCAATGGCTTCCTTACAGGCAACCACCGCTTTTTGCCATTTTTCGGGGTCGCCCGTTGCATTGAACAGTAGCGTTCCGTCGCGATTGCGCAGGGTCGCCATATCGTTATTGCCGTTGTACAAAGGGCTTGCCGCGGTAACCAGGACTTTTGCCTTCAATGCCATGGCAATGGGCTTGGTGATGCGTCCCAGTTCGCCTGCCGGATCCATGACGACCGTCGGCAACGCATCGCCTTCGGCAGCCTCGTCCAGCAAATCCACGATATACTGAAAACAGTCGTCTACCGGTTCGCGCACTACCTTCACCGTGGAAACGTCCGCACTCACCAGAATATTCTCGCGGACGAGCGGCACCGGCCCGTACATGCGTACCAGCCAGAAATGATAAAAGGCTTTCAAAGCCGTTACTTCCGCGATCCATTGATCCCGTTCCCACATCGGCAAATCGGGCACTTTACCCACATTTTCCAGGAAAGTGTTACAGTCGCGCAAAGCCTGGTACATGCCGCCCCAGCTTTCGAGTATCGGAGAAGCGGGACTCTGCGATCCCTTGGCAATATTATGAGCAGCGTAGTTGGTGCTATACCCCACCGCTGTCCATATCTCATCACCGCCCACAATGGTCGGGTCACTGCCCACATTTCCGGTTGACGGCATGTACGAATAGCAGGTCGCCAGATATTTGTATGTTTGCGCCCTCGAATTGAATGCCATATCAATGGTAGCCACCCCGTCGGGCACCACGTCCAGCCAGTCGCCGCTGCAAGCATTGAACCCGGCGAGGGCGATGAGGAGCAGGATTTTTGACGGACGATTCACCCGGTTGCGCTTGCAGGTTCGGGTGATCATTTTTGAAAACATCGAATATTTTTTCATTTCTTTCATGTTTTTATTAATTAAAACTTAAATTGATCCCAATGTTCAACACTCTTTGGATGGGATAGCCCAAGCCTTCGCCGGCCATCTCCACATCCCAGAGTTTGAATTTACTGAAAAGAAGAAGGTTGGTTCCGCTCGCATACACCCGGAGGCTTGACATGCGCATTTTTTCCGTCCACCTTTTGGGCAGCGTATAACCTATTTCCGCCTGTTTCAGGCGCAGGAAAGCGCCGTTGCGCATGAACCATGTGTTTTTTGTTCGCCATTGCAGGTTTCCGTTTCCATCGCGGTAAGGCTCCGGCACATTATTGCTGTTTATCGTCGGACTGAGCCTGGGCCAGACAGCATACAGGTTTTGATTTTCTTCCGACCAGTGGCTGTCGGCATATACCTTGAGCATCTGTGCTTCGTCCACAAAAGGGGAAGTGCTGGCGGCATTGATCCAGAATGATTCGGTGGCGGCGCCCTGGAAAAATGCGGAAAAGTCGAAGCCTTTGTATCCCATGGAGAAGCCGAATCCATACACGATTTCCGGCACGGTCGGATTACCGATGGGTACGCAGTCGGCGCCATCTACTCTACCGTCCAGGTTCACATCCGTATATTTGATGTCGCCTCCGCCGTACCCGGTCTGTCCTACGGACTGCCACGGAGCATTGCTTGCTTCGGCGTCGTCCACAAACAGGCGTTCGGCAATATAACCGGATTCCTGCCTGAGCGAGCGCCCTACCCGCGAGCGCCATGGCTCTTCATACACAGGCTCTTCATACACCTCGTACTTGCTGGTGGCATACGTGAAATTGGCGCGTACCGACGTCCAGAAATCCGTTGTCCAGTTTTGCTGGTATTCCAAAGTCATATCCACGCCCCTGCCCGAGGCTTCGCCCACATTGGCCTTCACGGCGGCGGTCAGGCCCATGGTGCTGGGTATGTACGCCCTGTCCATCAGGATATTGCTGCGGTACTCGGTGAAATATTCGGTAATCAGGCTTAGTTTGTCCCACAGGCCCAATTCCACAGCGAAATTTTGCTTGGCGGATATTTCCCAGGATATTAACGGGTTGGCATACCGGTTCGTGTACACTCCGTTGGAGGTTTGATTCAAATTCTGCCCAAAGGTTGCGCTCCGGTTCGTCGCGTTCATGTTCACCCTCGAAAGATAGAAAAACCTGTCGTTGCGGTCGCCTATCTGGTCGTTGCCTATCAAACCGTAGGAATAGCGCAGTTTCAGGTTGGATACGACGGGTTTGAGGTTTTCCCAGAACAGTTCGTTAGAAATATTCCATGCAACGCCTGCCGAGGGGAAAAAGCCAAAACGGTGCGTCTTGTCGAAACGCTCGGTGCCGTTGTACCCGAAATTAAATTCCGCATAATAACGCCGGTCGTACGAATAGGTTGCGCGGCCCGACAATCCCATACTCCGGGAGGGCAGCGACAGTTGCAGCTCGCCGGTATTCGCGTTCAGGCTCTGCCGCGCCATGAATACCAGCAAGCCGCTGACACTGTTTTTCCCAAAATCGCGGGCATAGTTGGACATTCCTTCAAAATAAAAGGTAGAGTTCATCACGCGGTCGCCGGATAATTCCCTGTAATCCAAATATTCTGTCCCGGTTTGCGTTTCTACTACACTGTAATCGCCGGTCTGCCGGTCGTAGAAACCAACCTGATAATAAAACGGATTGTAATACCGGTCAACGCCAAATTGCGCCAGCCGGCTGATATTCAGCATGCCTCTGACAGACAGCCCTTCGGTGATGAATTTTAAATCCTGTTTTAACTCCACCTGCGCCAGTATTTGCGAACGCGATTTTTCCTTATATCCCTGCACCATCAGTGCGTAAGGATTGATGAAGTTATTGTTGTAATTTCCGAACATGATGTGTTCCACATACCGATGGTCGTCATCTATGGGGTAATACGCCGGAAACAGCACCGGATTGGAATGTATGACATAATTGTACATCTGCCTTCCCCCGGGTATCGGGCCTTTGTAATCCTCAAAGTTACCGCTTAACCGCACGATCATTTCTGTGGTTTTGGTCACGTCGATATTGACGTTCGCCCGCAGATCGTAATTGTTGATGGCGATATTGTTGTTGAAATTATTGCGTTTGTCGACCTTCATGATCCCGTTGTCCCGGTTATACGAACCCGAGACATAATAACGCGCCACGCCGCCCCCGCCGCTGACGCTCATGTTCGCGCGCTGGTTCATGGTGTAGTCTTTAAACAGCAATTTTTTCCAGTCGTTGGCAGGATAAAAAAGCGGATACATTCCCGCTTCGGTCATTTCTATCTTTTCCTGCGTATACTCGGTAGGCGCTTTCCGGTCGCGGGTAATGATCGCTTCGTTATGCAGTTTCATATAGGTCACCGGATCAGCCATTTCAATATTCCGCGTGGGCATGGAAAGCGAATTTTCGAAGCGGAACGCAATTTTTGCCGCCCCCACGTTTCCCTGCTTGGTGGTTACCAGGACAACGCCGTTAGCGCCGCGCGCGCCGTACAGGGCCGTTGCCGTAGCATCCTTCAGGATGGAGAAGCTGGCAATGTCGTCGGTGCGCAGTTTGGCAAGATCGGTGGTGGTGAGTTCGATACCGTCGATCAATATTAACGGATTCGTGTTGGTGCCAAAGGTTGTGATGCCGCGCACAAAGAAGTCGGCGTTGTCCTGTCCGGGTTCGCCGCTTCGCTGATAGGCAATCACGCCTGCCATGTTGCCTGCCAAAGCCGTGGTCAGATTGCTGCTGGGAATCTTCAGGTCTTTGGCATTCACGGTAGTGATGGCGCCAATCACGCTTTCCTTCTTTTGCGTGCCGAAAGCCACAATGGTAACCTCGCCGATATCGGTGGCCGCTTCCTGCATCGTCACCGCAATCATACGCCGGCTACCGACTACGACTTCCTGCTGCCTGTATCCCACAAACCGGAACTGCAGAACAGACGTATCACTGGGAACCGTAATCGTAAATTCGCCATTGATATTGGTCGTGGTACCCTGTAGCGTCCCCCTGATGACGACGTTCACGCCCGGCATCAGCTCGCCGGAAGCATCGGAAACGGCGCCGATTATTCGTATCCCCTGGTAACCCGCTCCGGTCTCGGAAACAGGCGGCGCAGCAAAAGCTTTTCCACTCGTTACAACCAGTATTGCCCAGCAGCAAAAGCTCAGCAAGACCGGATTTCTTTTGATAATGATCCTTTTCTTCATGTGCATTAGATTTAAAATTATTAGAACTTACTTGTTAAAATTTTCAATTGTCTGGTTTTCGTTCGCCGGTTTCCCGCGCGGGGATGAGTCAACGCTCCCGTTGAATTGAACGTGGGTTTCATTCTTCAACCCCTGTAAATAAATGTGCGAAATCATTTCTTTCATACTGCCGCCATGAATGGAAGAATCACCTTCATATAAGGCAATAGCTTGCGCCACAACACAACAAAAATGTGGCGTTGCAGTATTTAATTCTGAAAAATAATATGTATTATTTCGCGCGCGCGCGTAGTATACGCCTGTTAGTCTCTCTCTCTCTCTCTCTCTCTCTCTCTCTCTCTCTCTCTCTCTCTGCAAAAGGCGTGCCATTCGGTGATTCACCGAACATTATTGGCAACAAATTTTCGCAAGATTTAGACATGATAAAAGATATTTTTAGCTCAGATTTTTAATCAAAAGCCGGGGGCAAATATAAATCCTTTTTGAACAAAAACAAAAAATATTTGTTTTATTTGTTTTGGGAGGTTTTTTTTGAGGCCATGAACTTATTTTTTTCAAGTACTGAAATCAGTACAGATCTTTGCATCCAACAAATCTGATAGAAATATGAGAACAGCAAATTATACCGATTTAAGAAACAACCTGAAAGGGTACATAGATTCTGTGATAGAAGATTCCGATACCGTTATTATCAACCGTGGCGGCG
>JAISDP010000255.1 GCA_031264715.1 Bacteroidales bacterium | reverse complement strand
CTTATAATTTGGGATTTGCAGCATATTCTGCCCAAAGTTCATCTATCGTTTTTCCTGTCGACTCTTTCCAGAAGCTGTCCCGGTATGTGTTATTGCGCATCACTTTATCCAGTTTATCCACGATCTTTTTATTCTTGTGGTTCTCCAGCCACACAAAAAAACGTGCTGTGACGCGGTAAGCATCCGTATAGTTATGCCTGGCAGATACTTCGGGCAGGCTCCAGTTGCTTGCCTCATTGGCTACTCCGTATTTGTACCTTACGTAATCGGCAATACCTTCGGTAATCCAGCCGGGCCCCGATGTGTTTCCATAGTTCTGCACAATGTGCATCACCTCATGGGTCACCACATCAATGTCGTCCGGGTGTTGCTGATACCATTTTGTGCTGTATACGACTTTGCCGCCGTACGTTGCAGCAACTCCACCGTATTCCGGATCAATAATAAAAGTCACTTTTGGGGCGGTTTTTTTATTAAACCGCTTGGCTAACCGGGGATATACGGTAAAGAATGTTTCTTCCAGTTTTGATTTGACCGCCGGGTCGAATTGCGGGTCTTTGCTGATAACTATCAGGGTATACCCTTTTCGCGTGATCGAATCCCTGGTCGGCGATTCCCCGGCAAACAAACAAAAAGAAAATACGGTACAAAGCGATGTGACGGCAATTTTTCTAATACTTAACATGATGGTTCTGTTTCAGTTTTATGGATTTGGATCATATGAATTCGAAAAGCCGGGCTTTTCGGTAAAATGCAAATGTACATGAAAAATTCAATTTACTCACAGACGGACAAAAATTGGGGCAAAATTTATAAAAGTCGTCCCTGCCAGGTGTTGCGATCCGCTAAACGCTGTTCGAACATTCGCCAAAGTTCCACGTTACGTATAAGCCCCCATCCGGGGCCCGCCATGTAGCGTGGCGGCATTTCGCCGGCAAACCGCTCCACGACAATACGCGGATGCAACCGTTCCAGGAATTGCACCACAAAATCGATATATTCATCACATCCAAACAGTTGAAAACTCTCCGGACGCCCGGCGTATTGCCGGGCAAAAGCGGTACCCGCCGCTATTTGCAACTGGTGTAGCTTAATGGTATCAATGGGCAGGCGGTTGATCATATCAACCTCGTCCAGCATCTCACGGCGCGTCTCGCCCGGCAGCCCGAATATCAAATGTGTCCCGACCCTGGTTCCCCGTGCAGCGGTCGCTTCGATGGCCTGTATGCACTGCTCAACCGTATGTCCCCGGTTAATCCGTTCCAAAGTATGGTTGTAGCAACTTTCCATACCATATTCCACCGCCACATAATGCGTCCGGCTTAGCTCTGCCAGATAATCGAGTTTTTCGTCGTCCACACAATCGGGACGCGTACCGATCACAATGCCCATCACATCGGGTACGGCCAGCGCTTCGCCGTACAGGGATCGCAGCTTATCCAGCGGTGCGTATGTGTTGGAATACGCCTGGAAATACGCCAAATAACGGTATGCTTTGCGGTAACGGACTTTATGGAACTCAATGCCTTCCAGCAACTGTTGCTGTATGCTTTTCTGCGGAGTGCAATACGACGGGTTGAACGCATCGTTGTTGCAGTATGCACAACCGCCGCGCCCCACTGTTCCGTCGCGGTTAGGACAGGTAAAACCTGCGTCGACGGTCAATTTCTGGACACGTTCGCCATAATGTTTCCTGAAATATTCCGGGTAGGAATTAAACCGTCTTTCATGCCCCCAGGGATATGCCATATTTGTGATTCAATTTACATCCGAAAATAGAAAAAATCGTGGTTGCTGTTACTTAATTTTGGCCGTAGACGGATATTTCAGGTTTTCGAATTTGGCCAGGTCGCACTTGAACGAGCCAACCAGGATATTGAATTTGATGCTCACCGGGATTTTGTTTTCGTCGTCGGAGAACCAGATGGTCATATCGTCATTGTTCTCGAAAACGCGCCCGGGCTCTACAATCGGTACAAATTTGAAGCACTTGTATTTGCCCGAACTGATCGAAATGGTTTCCTTTCCTTTATATACAATGTAAAACGGAAAGAGAGAGTCGCCAAAGTAAGTGTCGAGCGAGATAATGTCGTTTTCACTCAGTCTGGACAGGTCGAGGCGGCGCACGTAATACATCACCGAAGCCATATCGAGCGTGTTCTTCGGGACGGAAACTTTGCCGTTGCGCTGGCTCGTCACGTACATTCCTTCCCGGTTGAATTCTACTTCGTCGTAGTACCGGTAACTTCCTTCGCGGATATTCCGTATAGCCTTGTCGGGAAGGTTAGTTGCGGGATCGAAGAAACTTTCGTACACGTCGTTCACTTTGTACAGCTTGTCGATAAGACCGGTGGTTTTCCCGGCTAATACGGTATGGAAAACTTCCTGACCGTTGAGCCATGTTTTATTGGCTGTGATATTGACCTCGCCACCGGTGATGAATCCGTAATGAATCCTGAATGTCAACTTTTCCCCGTCAAGGAAGACAGGTGTTTCCGAAAAGCCGACTTTCGGTGCGATAAACGAAGTCAACAGAGGGAACAGCCATATAACCCATATTATTTTGCCCTTCATGTATTTGAGTATAGACATGATCATTTGTTGATTTCTATAAATATACGCACATTATAACAAATAAGTTACACTAGGTACGATTTTCCGGGTAAATGCCTGTTTCCAGGAAATCCCTGTAATGCTCATATAACGCTGTCTGCGATTTCAACGGCGGATTGTCGTCGCGCTTGTAGCGGTTATCCTGCACGGCGTCGATAATCCGGGCCTTGACATTGTCGCGCAACTGTGTTTCGAGGATATACTTCATTTCCTTTTGCAGGTTCAGGTCGTAGATGGGCGCAGCTATTTCGATACGGGTATCGAGGTTGCGCGTCATCCAGTCGGCCGAGGAGATGTAGTACCGTTCGGCGCCGCCATTGCAAAAGATGAAAATGCGCGAATGTTCCAGGTAGCGCCCTACGATACTTACAGCTTCGATATTTTCACTTAGCCCCGCAATGCCGGGGATTAACGAGCAGATGCCGCGTACGACCATACGTACGGAAACGCCTGCCTGGCTAGCCTGGTATAGCTTAGATATCACGTCGGTATCCACCAGGTTATTGATTTTCACCATGATCCAGGCCTCGCGCCCGGCTTTTACGTTGCGTATTTCTTCATCAATCAACGCATAAACTTTGCGACGCATGAATTGCGGAGAAACCAGCAAATGGTTGAAAACAGGGTATTTGAACGGATTTTCGAAATAGTCGAAAAGTTTGTCCACTTCGCGTCCGATACGCTGGTCGGCGGTGAGCAGCGATACATCGGTATAAGCAACGGCATTCCCTTCGTGGAAATTCCCGGTACCCACCACCGAATAGTGGCGGATGCGTTTACCTACACGGCGCGAGATCAGCGTGAGTTTGCTGTGCACCTTCAACCGTGGGATTCCGAATAGCACCCTGGCGCCGATCTCTTCCAGCCGGCGTGCCCAGTAGATATTGGAATTTTCGTCGAACCGCGCCTGCAACTCGATGATCACGGTTACATCCTTCCCGTTTTGCACAGCGTTCATCAGTGCGCCGATCACCCGCGAGTTCTTGGCCACACGGTAAAGCGTGATCTTGATACATTTCACATCGGGGTCGATCGCGGCTTCGCGCAACAGGTTGATATAATCGGTAAATTTCTGATATGGAAAATGCAACAAAACATCCTGACCGTCAATTACCTTCAGGATGCTTTTCCCGGTATGTATCAGCGGGTGCGACAGCGGCGGAGCGGATACATATTCCAATCCGCGACTGCCGACGTTCGGAAAGCTCATGAAATCTTTAAAATTGTGGTAGCGACCGCCGGGAATCAGGTTGTCGTCATCGTTCAGTTCGAGCTGTTTCACCAGGTATTTCAACAGGTCTTTAGGAATATCGCTGTCGAACACGAAACGTACAGGTTGCCCGGTACGGCGTTGCGTCACGCTTTTCGAAATCTTTTCGAGGAAACTTTTGGTCAAGTCGTTGTCTATATCCAGCTCAGCGTCGCGAGTGAGCTTAATGGTGTAAGTTTCATACTTCTCGTACTTGAAAATAGCAAATACATCCTTGATATTGAAGCGGATAATATCATCGAGGAGGATAATATACTTCTTGTCGCCAATATTGGGAAGTTCTATAAAGCGTGGTAATACAGCGGTAGGGATGTCTACAATCGCATATTCGAAATCACCGTTGGCCCGCGTGAGCTTGGCGGCGAGATAAATAGCCCGGTCCTCAAGGTATGGAAATTTGTCGACATTACTGAACATGATGGGCGAAATGGCCGACAACACCCTGTCGTTGAAGTAGGAAACAACAAATTCCTGCTGTTTGGGCGAGAGTTGGGTTTCGTCGACAATATATATTTTCTCACGTTCCAGTTCCAGCAATATGTCGTGATAGGTTTGCTGTGATTTGGCTTGCATTTCAATCACCTTGGCCTGCACCTGGTGCATCAGCTTTTTGGGTTTTTCGCCCAGTATCTTTTTCGAATCTATCTTCAAGTCGATCATCCGCTTAATAGTGGCTACACGAACCTTGAAAAATTCATCCATGTTGTTCGAATAGATTCCCAAAAATTTCATCCGCTCCACCAGCGGAACAGCCGGATCGGATGCTTCCTGGAGCACGCGCGCGTTGAATGACAACCAACTCAGTTCCCTGTTTATAAAAATATTATCCATACAACATCATGATATTTGCAGCATTGTCAAACAAGCCGACAATTGGTTTTGTTATCTCTTCGCCCTCATCCGTTAAAAGGAGCTCTGCATGTTATCCACTGTAAATGCAAACACTATACCCTTGTTCAAGGAATTGGGTCAAAATGATCTGCTGTTCGTTTATTTGAAAAAAATGTCTTCACAAAATTTACATGGCTTGAAAAGACATACATAAAAACCATATAATTCAGTGAGTTATCTTTTATTTTTGTCTTATGGGGTACGACTTGGGACAACTTAAGAAGTCCGTTTTGACCTGCTCTGACTTGCCTTTGTCTACATAAAGCTACGATGCAAATTTACTGTTTTTTTCTGAAACCACATCAATATTTTTCGTTTTTGTCCATAAATCAGGACAAAAACAAGTCCCTCACAGACAAAAATC
>JAISDP010000191.1 GCA_031264715.1 Bacteroidales bacterium | reverse complement strand
TATTTCAACTTCTTTTAATTAATATTCGAAATAATTGCCGTAAAGGTAAACATTATTTTTTAATAACAACTACCTCTGGTTATTCTTCCTGCCGGTCGGTTTTCCGGGAGAAGGAACGGCATATTTGCTCATATCCACATCTGTAAGCGCCAAATCTCCGGGTACCAGGTTCAGGTCCGAAGCTATCGCTTGCTCCCAGGTTAAATCTTCGCCCGCGTAGGCCGACATGCGTCCCATAATAGCCGTTAATGTGGAGACAGCCGTATCTTCGGCCTGGCTTATGGGCTTGTTATCCCTGATGTGGTTGATCATGTTGACATGTTCCAGGACAAAGCCGCTGGTTTGCTTGAATTCGGCTTTTTCCCTGTCGCTGTCGTATTTCCACAGCACGTTCCCGTCAAGGTCTTTGATCACGCCTTCGTTGGACCATGATCCTTCCGTTCCCTGGATAAACTCGGAAATCCTGTTGGTACAGCCGTCTATCTGCCGGCACATGCTGTGCACGACGATATTGTCCTCATAGAGATAATTGACGCTGAACATGTCGAACTGGTCGCCCGTGTTGCGATGCAAATGGGCGCCAAATCCGGTTGCTTTTACGGGTTTCCGTCCTAAAAACCAGTTCACCACGTCGATATTGTGCACGTGCTGCTCCACAATGTGGTCACCCGACAGCCATATCCAGTTTCCCCAGTCGCGGATCATCCATTCCATATCCGTCCATCCCTTTTCCTTAAAGCGGTACCAGTGTGAGCCAGTATTCCAGTAGATGTCGGCATACTGGATTTTACCGATCAACCCGCTTTGTACCTGTTTGTAGCCTTCGATATATTTCCGTTCGTGGTGGCGTTGCGTACCGGTGATGACCACAAGGCCCTGCGATACGGCTTTTTTTGATGATGCGATTACGGACAGGCATCCTGCAGGATCTACGGCCATCGGTTTTTCCAGGAATACATGCTTCCCGGCGTCTACGGCCGCTTTAAAGTGCAGCGGGCGGAATGCCGGCGGCGTCGCCAGCAGCACAAGGTCAATATCCGAGTCGATCACTTTCAGGTAACTGTCAAAACCTGTGAAACAGTTTTCATCGGGTATTTCCAGGTTCATCTTTTCCTTGAGGATTTTACGGGTGTTGTCGATCCTGTCCTGGAACACGTCGCCCAGAGCGACCACGGAAAGATCGCCGGCTGCTTTCAGGAGGTCTTGTACAGCGCCTGTCCCGCGGTTTCCGCACCCCACAAGGCCAACTTTCAACGGACGTCCGTCTTTGGCTTTGTCGGGCAGGGATGCAGGAATATTCCACTGTGTTTCGGGGATTAAAGGAATTAATCCCGGCGTTTTTCCTCCGCTTCCGCATGACGCAAGCAAACTGCCTGCCCCGAAAGCCCCGGCAGCGCCAACTGTGGCTGCACTCGAAAGAAAATCGCGCCTGTTGATGGTATTTTTATTCATGATGATTGCTTTTGTAAGGCTTCACCCCTCCCTCTCCACGGGAGAGGAGGGTGAGACCGTAAAAAATCAGGTATATATGGGTTTTAGCTTTGCATTGATGTACTTCATGCTTTGTGAGGCCGACTCTGACGGCGTCATTTCGGTATAATCCTGTTCCACATTGAGCCAGCCTTTGAAATTGATTTCTTTCAATACAGCCATTATGCCCGGGAAATCGACTTCGCCGTTGCCCAGTTCGCGGAGGTTAGGCCCGAAATTCGGCCTTTCGAAAACGCCGATTCCGTCTTTCAGGTGGAAATAATTCAACCGGCTGCTGTATTTCCTGACGATGGCCACCGGATCGCCGCCGCCCAGCCGGATGTGCCCCGTATCGGGCGCCATGCCTACATATTTGGGATCGGTAAGCTCCATGATCAGATCTATTTCGCCGGGCGTTTCCACGATGGTGTTTAAGTGCGGATGCAGGCCTATTTCCATCCCCTCGCCCTGGGCTATCTTACCCAATTCGTTCAGGAAAGGGGCCATTGCCCTGATCTTGTCCTCGATGCTCATTTGATCGCCGTCGCTCGTGGCATGAAGCGGATCGCTCCAGTTACCGCGCCCCGGAGGTCCGATCACCACGTTTTTGGCTCCGTAGAATTTCAGGTTTTCCAGGGTATTCCTAAAGGCGGCTAAGATATCGTCCCGTTTTTCCGGATCGTGAAAATTACCTCCAAAATAGTTCCCTGCAATCGAAAGGTTCTTTTCGGCCAACAGATCCCTGAAACTTTCGCGGGTAAAACCAAACTTTGACAGCTCGTCTTTGCGCGGCGTAAATTCAACCCCGTCCAATCCCAGGTCGGACATGTTTTTAATAGCTTCGGCAAGGGGAATTTTGGCATTTTTAAAATCACGCCATAAGATCCAGCCCATCGACCACCGGACATTCTTCGCGGATTTTGCCCCTCCGAAACAGGACCATAATCCTGATCCGGCAACCAATGCAGACGCCATGGCTGCATTCCTGACAAATTGTCTTCTATCCATAAGATTCAATATTTAAAATATTTAAAATAATTCATAACTGCTCTGCAATTGATACATTCTGCGCTGATTTTCAATTTCCAATCATTCCGGGTCAACTTCACGGTATGCCTGGATGATCGCCAGTTCGCCCTCTTTTCCCGGCTTGCTTTGCCCATGCTCGCACGATATAACTTCGGTGTACTTCTTCTTCTCATGAAGGTACTTGAAGATATTTTTATAGTTGATCTCGCCGGAGGTCGGTTCGTTGCGGCCGGGATTGTCGCCGGTGTGGAGAGAGCCGATATAATCCCAGCACATTTCCATGTTGGGGATCAGGTTTCCCTCGGTAACCTGCTGGTGATAGAGGTCGTTGACCATTTTGCAGCAGGGATGGTTGACCGCTACGCAAATCATTTTAGCCTGGGTGGTGCGTTGCAGGAACACTCCCGGATGGTTGACCAGCGTGTTGAGCGGCTCAAGCACCAGCATCAGCCCGGCATCCTCCACCATGCCGCAACACCTCCGCAGGTTTTCAATCACGTTGGCTGTCTGGTACTCGAGATGCAGTTTGGGATCCACGTTCCCCAGCACAACCAGTCCCTTGTTGATACCGGTGCGCTTTTGCAGTTCGAGGCCAGCCAACATTCTTTCCTTAATAAAATCCCTGGTAGTGTCGCTGTCCAGTACAAAAGTTATTCCACCGGCTGTTTTCAACGAGAACTGCCCCCATTCCAGACCCAGTTTGCGGCCTTCGTCGGCAATTTTTTCCTGGTCGGCGGGCGGCCTGCCAATCAGTCCCAGATCGTATACCCCGCGAAAACCCTGGTCTGCAATAAACTTCAGGTTGTCGACAGGGTCTTTGCCCACATTCTGGTTGAACATACCCAGCGTGGGGGCATACTTCAAGGTGAATTTCGCCTTGTTTGATACTCGCGACGGCGCCGTAGCCGCTGAAGCTATCGTCGCCATTCCTCCCATGCCTGCCAGCGCAAAACCGCCGGCGGCGCTTTTAATAAAGTTTCTTCGTTCCATTTTTGTTATATAAAGGATTCAAAATTAAAAAAAATTCCAATCAAACAACCATGGCTACTCCCACCAGGAACAGGGAAATAAACACGATTTTCTTAAAAAACGCCTCGTTGACCTTCTTGTGGATGGCTTCGCCGGCAAAGATTCCCGCGATCAGGAAAGGGAATAAAACCAGGAGGTCGCGCCCGATTTCCACGGTCAGTTTTTCCCCGATGAAAAACCGGATCAGCAGCATTGAGTTCAGGGTTGTCCACAAAAGGCACATGGTGGCGCGGAACTGTCCCTTATCCGGTATTTTGCCTGCGGAATAAAGGACAACCAGCGGGCCGCCCACGGCAAAAGCCCCGTGGACAATACCGCCTGCAAACAGGAAGATGTATCCGATAAAGTCGGGCAAGGCGCGTGTAACGGATGCAGGCACAAAACACTTATACAACTGGATGGCCGCCGATATGACAATGAAACCGCCCAGCGCCTTTTCCAGGATGTGCGCATCCAGGTTTTCGAAAATCAACATTCCGACCGGCATGCCCAGTCCGGCAAACAGGATGATGATCCCGAACTGTTTCCAACTGATGATCCCGAACTTGGCGACTGCAAAATATACAGCCAGTATCCAGGCCAGGATGGAAAGGACAATTTTGGCCTGTTCCAGGTCTTTCATCAGGAAAATCACAAACGGGAAGGCCAGCACCGTGCACCCGAAACCGGTTACGGCTTCGAGCGTGTGGGTGATGAAAACCACTAACCCTACGAGAAGCAATATTTCAATTACAGGCATACTGGCGGAGAATTGAGGATTCGCTAAGAATTTTACCGGTCATTCCCAAGAAGTTATTTATCTCCCAAATTTGCCTTTGATCAGTTCAAAGATTATTTTTTGATCAACCGGGACAATATTGTTCCCCATCTTGGGATCATCCAGCGATTTGTCAAATAACTCGCCAATCCGGTTTTCGTCAAGTTCAATGTGCAAATCCTCGAAAGTGAAAGGCAACCCGAACTTTTTCTTCAATGTGAGCATCCTGTCCAACAGCGCGGCGATTAATTGATCCTCGACGCCTTTGCCGAAGAGCGCTCCGGCCACTTGTGCCAGCTTTTTCCGGGTATTCCTGTCGCTGAGGTTCATCCGGTAGACGTCTTCCAATGTAAAAGCACAGGCTACCCCATGCGGTACATGCCATTCCTCGGAGAGGATGAACGACAGGGCATGGACAGCCGCTGTTCCCGTCATGCTGAAACCTATACCCGCCATGCAAGCGCCTTCTAACATTTCCGCACGACCTTCGGCCTTCCCCGTAAGGGAACTTTCGTAAGCGGGCTCCATCCATTTCAGGATATGCACGGCGCTTTCGGTGGCCACCCGGTCGGTCAACGGTGTTGCATTACGATTCCAAAGGGTTTCCAATGCATGTGAGAGGGCGTCGAATGCTGTCGAGGCGGTAATTGCCGGGGGAAGCCCCAGGACGTATTCGGTGGCCAGCACAGCGATATCGGCTTGCATCAACGGATGCCCCAGCGTATATTTCCTCCCGCTACACGAGGTGTAAACCCCTACCCTGGTGACTTCCGAACCGGTTCCGGCCGTAGTCGGGATCAGGATTAGCATTACATCGCGTTTTCTGATTTTCCGGGTTGCGTCTGCGCCCAGGTAATCGTTCAGGTCGCCGCCGTTACACAAAACAGCAGCCACCGCCTTGGCAGAGTCCATCGAACTGCCGCCACCGATGCCTATTACCACATTGACCGGTTTCCCTTTCAATTCGTTCACCATCGTCATGATGTCGTCTACCTTCGGATCAGGGAATACCCGGTTCAGTACTTCCACCTGGCGGCTTTTCCGGAGCTCGTCCAGCATCCTGTCGCGTGATGGCAACGGGTTGCTGTCCGTGATGATGCAGGGATGAGCCTGCTCACCGCCACAGTAAAAGATGAGTTTATCCAAGTCGGCAGCCGACAACTGCTCGGTCTTGATGATTTTCGTGCCTGTAATGGCTTGCTCGAACATTTTTAATTTTTGATTGATGATTACTTATGCCTCCGGCGCAAACTCGTACCTCGTTTATTTGGTTGACATGACGCCGTCACACGTGAATTATTTAAAGTTTTCGTTTTCCATATCGCCGATTTCCTTCACGCAATTTTTCAGGAATATTTTCCAGTCGTCCGTGTTTCCTTCGGTAAATTCGGCTGCCAGCCAAGCGTCGAGCATCAGGCAGGCATGTTTGGCAGGCGACAGCCATTCGCCGAATACCAGCACGTTGCAGTTGTTGACCGCTTTGGCCTGCTGCGCCATGAAGGTGTTGGTTACGTGCACCGGATATACGCCCCTGAATTTGGCGGCCGTGATGACGCTTCCTGCCCCGGTACCGCAAATGATCACGCCTTTGTCGTATTTCCCCTCCGACACGCCGCGGGCTACCGCAGACGCCGCTTTGTGGTAGGGCACAAATTCGCGTTCGTCCTTCATCCCGACGTCATCGACCTGAAAACCTTTGTTTTCCAGGTGAGCTATCAGGTCTTTCTTTAATGTTAACCCCGCACGGGTACTTCCTATGATGATCTTTTCCATTTTGGTTGATGATTTTAAATTTTTGTTTTAACTTATTTCAATTTTTAATACTTTTTCGCCTTCCAGGAAACCTTCCAGAATATCGCCGGCCTTCAAACTCCCGATACCCGAAGGGGTGCCGGTGTAAATCAGGTCGCCTTCGCATAAAGTGATGTATTGGCTGACAAACGAGATAATTTCGCCGAACCCGAAAATCATATCCGACGAAACGCCGCTTTGCTTAGTTACCCCATTGATGATGAGGCTAAATGTGATGTTTTCCTTGTCCTTCAACTGCCGTATGGGGACAAAATCGCCCAGGCCGGCCGATTGGTCGAAAGCCTTACACAATTCCCAGGGGTTCTTTTTAGCCCGAAGGCTTCGTTGCAGGTCGCGCGCCGTAAAGTCAATCCCGACGGTTATTGCGTCAAAATACCCGTTGGCGTCCGCTTTAGCGATACACTTTCCGGCTTTCGATATTTTGATGACCAGTTCGGTTTCGTAATCCAGTTCGTTCGAAAATTTCGGAAGCACAAAAGGTTCGCCTTTTGCCAACAGAGCGGTATCCGGTTTCAGGAAGATGACCGGTTCTTCGGGCACTGCATCCCCAAGTTCACGGAGATGCGCCTTGTAATTCATTCCTACTGCAATGATCTTCATTCCTGTAATCGATTAATAATTTACCCAATTTGTTATTTTGTACAACTGCCGTTTTTGCTT
>JAISDP010000190.1 GCA_031264715.1 Bacteroidales bacterium | reverse complement strand
GAAGCCAACTATACCTCCCACAATCAAAAGTAAGTCAAAAATGGTGCTTCAAAATGAAACATGCCGCATGAGGCACTTCCAATAGAAAAAGAGGATGCGCCACTTTTGACACACCCTCTCTGCAACGCAGCCTGACAGGGTCGACAGACCTTTCAGGCCTGACAGGGTCATCAGGGTCTATAAAAAGACAATAAAACTCCACCACTGACAGGGTATGGCGACGGTCATGTATAGCGTGTCACTAGTCATGTATCGTGTACATTCTTCGACCATTAGCGTGCCCTTGGTCATCTATCGTGTACATTCTTCGACCATTGACGTGCCATTGGTCATCTATCGCGTACATTCTTCGACCATTGACGTTGTGACGGTCACAAATCGTGTACGTTTTACCACCGATATCAGGGTCAATAACAATAACAAAACCACCATACTGTGGGCGTTTCCCGTCAGGGAAACCATATCAATAGAAAAAATAGAAAAAATATGCACCGCCACCGGATCAAAACCCCGTATGGGGTTTCATATGGTGAATCACCTGCGGAGATTGGTGGATGTTCTCCGCATTGATTCTATGGATTCCCTATGGTATGGAGAACTAATTTGAAAATATTTTGCAATCTTCGTTAATTTTTTTCGTACTACACATCGTATTTTATAATGCTTTTTAATACTTTTACGCAATTTTAATTTTAATCGAATAAACCATGGCAATTAATTTGACAAAAGGACAGCGGATCGAAATCGGCTTATCAAAAGTTGGTGTTGGACTGGGATGGGATCCCAATCAAAGTACAGGATTTGACTTTGACCTGGATGCATCAGCATTTATGCTGGGCGAAAATAAGAAAATACTCCGGGATGAGTTTTTTGTATTTTACAACAATCCTAAATCTCCGGATGGCGCTGTAGAATCATCAGGAGATGACACAACCGGAGGCAACAGTGATGGTGATGATGAAACACTGACAGTTAATTTATCTGCCGTTGATTCTAAAATACAGGAAATAATATTTACAGTAACCATTCATGATTACGAAACCCGTAAACAAAATTTCGGGCAAGTGCGCAATTCATTTATACGCATATACAATGCTCAAACCAATGAGGAAATAGCCAAATATGAGCTTGATGAAGACTTTTCGATAGAAACAGCCGTTGAGTTCGGGCGATTGTATAAGAAAGGGGACGAATGGAAGTTTGAAGCCATGGGTATCGGATACAAGGGCGGATTACAATATTTTGTAGATAAATACGCATAAAAATAAATGCTATGGCTATCAATTTGAATAAAATTACCCTTGAGAAATCGGGTGATACCCATAAGATCAATCTCTCGAAAGACGGGATAGATAAGAACAGGGAAATAGTGATTAACCTGAATTGGGGACAGGAGCAAAAGAAGGGCTTCTTTGCAAAATTATTTGCACCCGGCGAAATCGACTTGGATTTGGGTTGTTTCTTCGAACTGAATGATGGACAGAAATCCGTCATCGATGGTTTGCAGTTCGCCCATGGACAAGGCGGTACAAAAGACAAGTTGACCAGGCAAGGTTGCTATACCGGTATTCCATGGATTTGGCATACCGGAGACGACCGTTCCGGAGCCGGTTCCGGGGAAAATATTTTGGTTAATCCGCAGGGAGTATCGGAGTTGAAGCGAATCGTAGTATATTGTTTTATTTACGAGGGCGCTGCCCGATGGGCCGAAACCAATGGCACAGTCACTATAAAAGTTCCCGATAATCCGGATATCGTTGTGGAAATGGGTAAACAATACAGCGATAAGAAATTCTGCGCTATTGCCGAAATTATTTTCGGACAGGATCATTCCATGACAGTTAAAAAATTGATTTCATTCCATCCCGACCATGGCTCTTGTGATCAAGCATACAATTGGGGAATGAAATGGTCTGCCGGAAGTAAATAAATAATTCGTTCATTCGCATCTACAATCCGGATAGCAATGAGGAAATATTGAAATATGAATTAGAAGAATAATTAATTTTAACAAAACAAGGAAATCATGGCAATAAGTTTGAGCAAAGGTCAGAAAATAGACCTTCGGAAAGACACCGGAGAAAAATTAACAAACTTCTGTGTAGGCGTAAACTGGGGAGCAATCGTAACCGTCAAAAAAGGCCTGTTCGGCAGCAAAAAGGTTGTTGAAGATGTCGATTTGGATTTGAGTTGTATCATGACCGATAGCGTTGGGAATATGGTTGACTATATCTATTCGCCCGATTATAACGGATTCCTGCAACAGAAAAATCTGCCGCTTGGCAAGTTGCAAACGAAAGATGGCGCATTAAGGCACAGCGGCGACGACCGGAAAGGCGATCAGGGCGGCGACGATGGGTTGGATAATGAAATCATCTCCGTCAATTTGGACAAATTAGACAGTTCGGTTGAAAAAGTATTTTTCTTCATCAACATCTATCTGAACCAGGGGCAGAATTTTGACTTTTCGCAGGTTCCGTATGCCAAAATCAGGATGTACGAAGGAACTCCCACAAAGGTAAACAAGGTGTTCTCTCAATTTGATATAGCGACTGACGCTACTTTTGCCAACAAAAGAGCGCTCATTTTGGGGAAATTATATAAAAGGAATGGCGACTGGAAATTTGACGCGATCGGGGATCCTACGGACGACAAGGTCTTTCTGCAAACCATCCAAACCATTTTAAATAATTATGCAAAATGAGAAGATTACCTGTATACTTAGTATTGGACACATCCGGATCAATGACCGGCGAGCCTATTGAAGCAGTAAAAAATGGAGTGCAGGTACTGGTCTCAAGCCTCCGGCAAGATCCCTATGCCCTTGAAACTGCGTTTTTAAGCGTGATCACATTCAACAGTGCGGCCAAGCAAATTGTCCCGTTAACAGAATTGTCGATGTTCCAGATGCCCGACATCCAAGCATCCGGAACCACTTCTTTAGGTGATGCATTGTCGCTTCTATCCCAGAAAATGGACACGGAAGTAACCAAAACCACAGCCGAACAGAAAGGCGACTGGAAACCGTTGGTATTTATCATGACCGACGGCGAACCTACCGATAACTGGCAAAAAGGATTAACCGAGTTTCAAAAACGCAAATTTGGAATGGTGGTTGCCTGTGCTGCCGGACAAGGCGCCAATACCGGTATCTTAAAACAGATAACTGAAGTGGTTGTACAGTTGGATACGGCGGACAGTGCAACCATCAAGGCGTTCTTCAAATGGGTTTCCGCATCGGTAAGTACCGGAAGTCAGAAGATAGAAGCAAGCGGCAAAGAAGTGTCCGGGTTGAACGAATTGCCTCCTCCACCCCCCGAAGTGAACATAGTTGTATAAATGAGACGGTTACCTGTATATATCCTGATACAAACCTCCGGCGCCATGCGTGGCGAACCCATCGAAGCGATCAAGGTAGGTTTGGAATCGATGATTGCAAGCCTCCGGCAGGACCCGTTTGCATTGGAATCCGTCTACATGAGCATCATAACTTTTAATCTCCACCCCAAACAGTTGTTGCACCTGACGGAATTGGAAAACATGCAGATTCCCGAAATACAACAACCTGAAGCCGGAGGAACACATTTTGGCGAAGCCCTTGAATTTCTGTGTAAAAGAGTGGACTCGGAGATTCATCTGAGTACCCCGGAACAGAAAGGAGATTGGATGCCCCTGCTGTTCATTATGGCAGACGGCAGGGCTTCCGACACTCAATTGTTCCATCAGGCTGTTCCTGAAATCAAACGCCGGCATTTTGGAAGTATTATAGCTTGTAGTGTAGGAACTAAAACGTGTGTGGAAAATCTGAAACAGATCGCCAACCATGTAGTAAGCCTCGATACTGCGGATAGCGCTACTTTCAAACAGTTTTTCAAGTGGGTATCGGCGTCGGTAAGCGTAGGCAACCGGAGCATCGGCGCAAGCGACGAAGTTTTATTGCCACCGCCGCCGGCAGAAGTTCATACTGTAATTTGAGGCATGAAACTGATACTTTATCTTGGAATCAATTTATTGATCATCGCTCTGTTTTTATACATCAGGCTTATAGCATATAAAGACAGGTTAAGTGGCGGATACCTGAAAACTTTTATCTTTTTCGATAAAATATTCAATCCGGCGCTTCATCTGTTACGGAAAATTTTTAAACCTTTACAGGTCGGTAGTGGTATTGCTGTGGATATGGCGCAAATAGTACTGTTGATATTATTTTTATTAATCCTGAAATATACATTATGAGACGTTTACCCATATATTTCCTAATCGACGTTTCCGAATCAATGGTTGGCGAACCGATCGAACAGGTACAGGACGGAATGGCTGCCATCGTAAAGGAGTTACGTACCGACCCTTATGCATTGGAAACAGCTTACCTGTCCATCATCGTCTTTGCCGGGAAAGCCCGTAAACTGACGCCATTGGTAGAATTATTCAATTTCTATCCGCCCAAATTGCCCATTGGCGGAGGAACATCGCTGGGAAGTGCGCTTGACTTCCTGATGAATGACATGAATTCGTCCATACAGAAAACCACGCTGGAAGAAAAAGGCGACTGGAAACCGATCATATTCCTGTTTACCGATGGTAACCCGACCGATGATTTCGACAGCACATTCGAACGGTGGAATCAGAAATACCGTAAAAGCACGAATCTGGTAATCATCTCATTGGGCGATCACACCGACACATCTATATTAGGGCGTATTACCGAAAACGTGCTTTTATTAAAAAATACCGATCCCGAATCGTTCAGGAAATTTTTTAAGTGGGTGACCGCATCCATCAAAACAAGCAGTGTAAGTGTCAGTGAAAACAACGATGATCAATTACAGTTAGCTCCCATTACCAATGGTTACCTGTCAAAAATTGATCTGGAAAAATTCAAACCCGCTAAAGTCGACGAAAATTTTGCTGTGATCCTGGCCAAATGCCAGACAACCCAACGTCCATACCTGATCAAATACCAGAAAAGGGTGGTTCCATCACAATTGAGCGAATTCTCGATGAATGTGCTTGAATATAAATTAGTGGGAGCATACCCTGTGGATCAAACCTATTTTGACCTGACCGATCAAAATAAAAACGACAAAACAATCGACAGTTCGTCTCTGGTGGGTTTCCCTTCGTGTCCGTGCTGTGGCAACCAGTATGGGTTTAGCCATTGCGCCTGCGGGAAGATCCTGTGTACAGGCGACGAAGATGTCACCAAATGTCCGTGGTGCGGTGTTGAAGCGCATTTTGGGTTCGGCGGCGGAAACATAGACATAACAAGGGCAAGAGGCTGATATGGATTTAAAAAAAATAATTGTCGACGCCAGTGAAGATCGGATCGAAGACTTCCGTTCAAAAAATCAGAGCCAGATTGAAACATTCATTCTGGATTTATGGAAAGAATATCAGCAAAACTCCGATCCGGTTGAAATTGATCAAGGTCCGGTTATTGATCTTGCCGACGATGGCGATGACAGGCAGTGCGGCGAATATCAGCCGAATGATCCGGAAAATCCGGATGAACCGGGAAGTCCGGATGAAATTAACGTAAACGAAACGGAAATGCAAAAACAAGGCGCTTCAGAACGGCCACCATATGATGCAATTGATCTTCAGATAAAAAGCAGGCATATTGCGCTCCCGAATGGCAAAGTCAACCAGAATTATGACATTCATTTCGATATTGAAAAAATAATTCCGGAAATCAGCGGAATAAGATTTGAAGGGCTGGATCAGGCGGGATTGCAATTCGTCCCGGAAACAAAAAAAATTACAGGAATACCTCAGGCTGCGGGAGACTATAAAATAAAGATGTATTGCAGACGGCATGACTGGGAAGAGGGAAAACCAACGATCGAACGTGAAATCACGCTCATTATCAATCCCGATCCCCGTTCCCTGTGGGTCGATCTCCCAACGCCTGAAGATATCGAATATTACAAACCGGATTGTAACAGGGAATTCATCAAGGTTGAAGCGAGTGAAACTGTGGCCAGAAAAGACATGGTTGCGGCCAGTAAGCGCGGACGTTCGCACGCACACGAAGGAAAACCCCGCGATGATGATTTCATGCTCCATTTCGATGACGGATCGGGATGGTACGTCATGGCTGTTGCCGATGGGGCAGGATCGGCACGGTATTCAAGGGAAGGATCACGCATAGCCTGTCGTACCGCCGTTGATACCTGTATCACGGAAATTAAAAACCGCGGCGAAACATTTGAAAAGCAAATCCGGACATTCAGTAACGTCAGGTCGGAAGAAAACCGCAAACAGGCGGGCGACACGCTCTACCACATCATCGGGACTGCGGCTTTCAAATCGCATAAAGACATCGAAAAGGAAGCTGTGGACAAAGGCAATCCCATCAAGGATTATGCAACAACCCTGATCCTTTCGATATGCAAAAAGTTCGATTTTGGCTGGTTTGTCGGAGCATTCTGGGTTGGCGATGGCGGAATAGGCATCTACGCCAAGGAACCGCCTTTCCTTAAAGTGCTGGGTGAAGCGGATGGCGGCGAGTTTGCAGGGCAAACGCGCTTCCTCACCATGACCGAGATCGTACAGCCCATGGAACTGTACAGGCGTCTGCGGTTCGACATTGTTGACGATTTTACGGCGTTGATCCTGATGACCGATGGTGTTACCGACCCTAAGTTTGAGACGGACGCTAATTTGAACAGGATTGAAAAATGGCATGATTTCTGGAACAACCTCTCTCAAGAAGTGGATTTCTCGGATGATCATGAAAACTCGGCCGAACAGCTTTTGAAATGGCTGGACTTTTGGTCGCCCGGAAATCATGACGACCGCACAATTGCAATATTGTTTTGATATGGCGAACATTATACGTATTACAGCAACAGACGGGTCTCCGGTTGAGTTTATTGATGAAATCATAGGTTCGGGAGGAATGAAAGATGTATATTTCAGCCCCGACAAATCGTATGTTGTGGCGTTTTTCCGGGACAAACAGGATTTTAACGCCAAAGACCGCTTACAAAACATTACCGGGAATTATCGCGAAAAGATATTCAATTCTGCCGGCGGGGAATATTGGAAAGACCTGTATTGCTGGCCGAATAAAATCGTAGAACACAATGGGAGACTGGGTTTGGTTTGCCCCACGTACCAAAAACAGTTTTTCTTCTCTATAGGTTCCATTAACAATGATTTTCTGGGCATAAAAGGTAAGGAAAAGGAAGGGAAATGGTACGCTTCGGCTAAAAACCAAAACAAATTCCTGGCGCCCGAAGAAAAAGGCGACTGGTTTAAATATTTTCAAATCTGTATTCGCATCAGTCGGGCTGTGAAACGGCTGCACGCCGCAGGATTAGCCCATTCCGACCTGTCATATAAAAACGTATTGATTGACCCTACCAGCGGGAAGGCGGCCATCATTGATATTGACGGGTTAGTCGTTCCGGGAAAGTTCTCCCCGGATGTCTTGGGAACGCCCGATTTCATAGCTCCGGAGGTAATAGCCACCAAGCACCTGCCGATGTCCGATCCGAACCGGAAACTGCCGAGCATTGCCACCGACCGGCATGCTTTAGCTGTAATGATCTACATGTACCTTCTCTACCGGCATCCCTTGCGGGGCGGAAAGGTTCATGATCTGGACTCCAACAAAGACGAAGAGTTGTCTATGGGGTCAAAAGCCCTCTTCACCGAACATCCCACTGATAAAACCAACCGGGTAAAAGTAAACCAGTTGCATCCGGCCCAGTTACCGCAAGGAGATCCGGACAAATCGCCATACACCATTTTAGGGCCATACCTGGTAGACTTGTTTAACCGTGCTTTTATAGATGGTTTGCATCAGCCTAACCTGCGCCCTACGGCCAACGAGTGGGAAGACGCCCTGTTAAAAACGGTTGATTTGATGCAGCCGTGTCAAAATCCGAAATGCTGGCATAAATGGTTTGTTTTCGATAACACCACCAAGCCCAAATGCTCCTTTTGCGGAGCCGAATATAAAGGCCAATTACCGGTATTGAACCTGTATTACTCGCCTAAACCCACGGTGTTCAAGCCCGAAAACTACCGGCTGATGGTTTATGACAAGCAACTGTTGTACATGTGGCATGTCAACCGTTTCGTCAGCGCCAACGAGAAAACGCCCGAAGATCAGCGGAAGCCCGTAGGGGATTTTCATTTCCATAACGGGAAATGGATACTGATCAATCGCCGGCTGCCAAGCATGTATGATAAGGATATTGACAAAAAAATAGAAACAGGACAGGCCGTAGAACTCACCGAAGGGAAAAAAATACTTCTTTCAACGGAAGATGGCGGCCGGCTGATCATCGTACAATTAGTTAATAACAAATAATAATCATAATTAAAAAAGCGTAAAAATGAGTACCTTAAATGAACTGAAAAAATCAATTCTTGCCGATGGAGTGATTGATGCCGGCGAAGTAAAACAATTAGAAAAGGCATTATATGCCGATGGAAAAATAGACAGCGAAGAAGCCGAATTCCTGTTTGACCTCAACGATGCTGTTTCGGGCAAAGACAATTGTAAAGAATGGAAAGAGCTGTTTGTAAACGCTATATCAAGTTTCTTGCTGGACGACGAAAATTCTCCCGGTGAAATTGACGAAGATGAAGCCAAGTGGTTGTTAACCAAAATTCAAGGCGATGGAAACATCGATGAATTGGAGAAAGCGCTTCTTCAAAACCTGAAAAACAAAGCCAAATCATTTCCGGCAATACTTAATTTGTAATATCAATGACTTCCAAGAAGCATTTTGAAGGACTGTCCGATGTGCAAGTATTGGACAGTCGTCGTAAACACGGGGAAAATATATTAACGCCCCCGCCCAAAACCCCCTTGTGGAAACTCTTCTTAGAGAAATTTGAAGATCCGATTATCCGGATACTTCTCATTGCAGCGTTCCTGTCCCTGGGTATCGCCATCATCAATCATGTCAATACCGGAATTGGCGAATACGCCGAAACCATTGGCATATTCTGCGCCATCTTTCTGTCGATCGGCGTTGCCTTTTGGTTTGAATTAGACGCCAACCGGAAGTTCGACATCCTTAATCTTGTAAACGACGACACGCTGGTAAAAGGAATCAGGAATGGCAACGTTTGCGAAATACCCAAAAAGGAGGTTGTGGTTGGCGACATCATCATGCTCGAAACCGGCGAAGAAATACCCGCTGACGGGGAATTGCTCGAAGCCATATCCATGCAGGTGGACGAATCCTGCCTCACAGGCGAACCCATGATCGATAAAACCATACAACCCGAAGATTTTGATCAGGAATCGACCTATCCTTCCAACTGGGTGATGCGGGGAACCAAAGTAATGGACGGACATGGAATCATTGAAGTGAGGAGGGTTGGCGATAGCACCGAATATGGCAAGGTAGCCGAAAAAGCGACCGAAATGAGCGGTGAAGAAACGCCGCTGAACAAACAGTTGGATGTTTTGGCCAAATTCATCGGCGTTGCAGGTATGGCCCTGGCTGCGTTGACGTTCACTGTTTTGTTTGTAAAAGACATCTTTTTCGGGAGTACCACCTACTCGCTCGGTCAGTTGGGCTTGCTTGCCGCTGTGATCGCAGGAGCAGTGGTTGCACTGACAAAAGTATGGTTGCCGATCATCTACGATGCTTTTGAACTGTGTGGAAAAGAAAAGGAATTACCCAAAAGTGTTGACGAAGGCGGCTGGTTGCGGTGGATCATGTTGGGTATCCTGTCGTTTATCGTTATTGCCTGCATCGGTTTTGCATTCAACGTAAACCCACTTCAAACAGAATCGTGGGTCTCCATGGAAACAGCGCGGCATATCCTGCAATATTTCATGGTAGCCGTTACCCTGGTGGTAGTGGCCGTTCCCGAAGGATTGCCGATGAGCGTTACCCTTAGTCTGGCTTTGAGCATGCGCAGGATGTTGAAAACAAACAACCTTGTCAGGAAAATGCATGCATGTGAAACCATGGGGGCAACAACTGTTATTTGCACCGACAAAACAGGGACGCTTACCCAGAATCAAATGCAGGTTTATCAAACCAATTTTTTCGGGCTTGACCATCGAGAATTATCCGATGAAGAGGCCGGAAAACTTGTTCGTGAAAGTATTGCCATCAACTCAACCGCTTTCCTGGATTTTTCCAATCCGGAAAAAATGAAAGCTCTTGGCAATCCCACTGAAGGCGCACTGTTGCTCTGGCTGCATACATGCAATGTCAATTATTTGCCAATCAGGGAAGAAGCTGTAATTACCGAACAGCTCACTTTCTCGACTGAACGGAAATACATGGCGACACTGGCCGAATCTCCATCTTTGAGAAAGAAAATACTGTATGTAAAAGGCGCTCCTGAAATAGTGCTTGCCAAAAGCGACACCATATACGCATCGGGAAAGGTTGAGGACATCGCAGGTAAAAAAGAGGCTATTGAGGCGCAATTGCTCCAATATCAAAATCAGGCCATGCGGACATTGGGCTTTGCATACCAAATAGTTGACGGGGACATTGATATTCAAAACATTTCAGGGTTAACCTTTTTAGGGATCGCAGCCATTTCCGACCCCGTACGGACCGATGTTCCGGCTGCAGTCAACAAATGCCTGAATGCCGGGATCAAAGTAAAGATTGTTACAGGAGATACTCCCGGTACGGCAATGGAAATCGGCAGGCAGATCGGCATCTGGAACAAAAGTGATCAACTGCATCATATCATTACCGGGCCGGAATTTGGACGATTGACTGACGAAGAGGCCGAACAGCGGGTCAAGAGCCTCAAAATCATGTGCCGCGCCCGTCCAACCGATAAACAGCGACTTGTCCAGCTGCTGCAAAAGACAGGCGCCGTTGTAGCCGTAACCGGCGATGGCACAAACGATGCCCCGGCATTGAACTATGCGCATGTCGGATTATCCATGGGATCGGGAACATCCGTCGCCAAGGAAGCCAGCGACATCACCCTGCTCGATGACTCGTTCAACAGCATCAGTACGGCTGTAATGTGGGGACGGTCGCTGTACCAGAACATCCAGAGGTTTATCCTGTTCCAGTTAACCATCAATGTCGCAGCGCTCATCATTGTATTTTTCGGGACATTATTGGGATTTGAGCTGCCATTGACCGTAACGCAAATGCTTTGGGTAAACCTGATCATGGATACTTTTGCGGCTGGCGCTCTGGCTTCATTGCCTCCCAATGAAAATGTGATGAAAAATAAACCCCGCCGGAACAGCGATTTTATCATCTCGCCGGCTATGCGGCTCAACATCCTTTTTGTAGGTCTTACTTTTGTAGCCCTGTTGTTAGGTTTATTATACTATTTCTCAAATGACGGCGCTGTTTCTGCATACGACTTGTCACGATTCTTTACCATCTTCGTGATGCTTCAATTTTGGAATATGTTCAATGCGAAAGCCTTTCTTACCGGAAAATCTGCATTTGTCGGATTAAGCAAGAGTATAGGTTTTATCATTGTTGCCGTTGTCATACTGATCGGGCAAATCCTGATCGTTGAGTTTGGAGGCGAGGTGTTCCGCACTGTACCCCTATCCTTAAAGGATTGGCTTATGATTGTAGGGTCTACGTCGCTTGTATTTTGGATTGGTGAAATTGTAAGATTGATCAGGAAGTAATCAACCTGTCAGGCTGCTGCGAAACTG
>JAISDP010000091.1 GCA_031264715.1 Bacteroidales bacterium | reverse complement strand
CATATTATAAGCGCCATAAAATTTACATTTTTATAAAAAAAAAGCAAGTGCAAAAATAAGATGTTCGGTCTATTAAAAAAAGTTAATAAATCTATAAATTTTTTAAAACCGGTCTTTTTCTCATCGTATCTCAAAAAAAGACTTAACCGATTTTCCGGTATCAATGTAAAACCTTATTTTTGTTCCGTCATAATAGATCATCATTCATTCAATAAATAAGTAGAACAAATGGCAAAAATAAATTTTGGCGGAGTAGTAGAAGAGGTAGTAACACGCGAAGAATTTCCCGTAAGCAAGGCGCGCGAAATTTTAAAGAACGAAACCATCGCCGTGATCGGCTACGGCGTACAAGGCCCGGCTCAATCGCTCAATATGCGCGACAATGGGTTCAGCGTCATCATCGGGCAGGCTCCCGAATTCAAAGCCGACTGGGACAAGGCTGTAACCGACGGCTGGGTGCCGGGCGAAACGCTTTTCCCGGTGGAAGAAGCAGCTAAGAAAGCAACCATCATACAATACTTAGTTTCGGATGCGGCACAACGCGCCCTGTGGCCGGTCATCAAACCCTGCCTGAACAAAGGCGACGCGCTGTATTTTTCGCACGGTTTTTCGATCACCTACAAGGAGCAAACCGGCGTCGTTCCCCCGAACGACGTTGATGTGATCTTAGTAGCCCCGAAAGGCTCGGGCACCAGCGTACGCCGCAACTTCCTGGCAGGTACGGGCATCAATTCAAGCTATGCTGTTTTCCGGGATGCTACAGGACGCGCATTGGATCGCACATTAGCCATCGGTATCGCCGTTGGTTCGGGCTACTTGTTTCCCACTACCTTCGAGCAGGAGGTGTACAGCGACCTCACCGGCGAACGCGGCGTGCTGATGGGCGCCCTGGCAGGCATCATGGATGCACAGTACAATGTATTGCGCGCACATGGACACACGCCCAGCGAAGCGTTCAACGAAACGGTTGAAGAACTTACCCAGAGTTTGATTCGCCTGGTTGACGAAAACGGTATGGACTGGATGTACCGCAACTGTTCGGCAACCGCACAACGCGGCGCTCTGGACTGGAGGCCCCGTTTCACAGAAGCTGTAAAGCCCGTATTCGAAGACCTCTATGCCCGCGTAAAGGACGGCCGCGAGTGCAAACGCGTGCTCGATTCAACCGGCGGCCCGAATTACAAGGACGAACTGGAAAAAGAATTGAAGGAACTGCGCGAATCGGAAATCTGGCAGGCCGGCGCACAGGTTCGCAAACTGCGTCCGGGAAAATAATTCACCCTGATATTTTCATAAAAGGCTGTTTTGATCCATGAAAACAGCCTTTTATGTTTTCGCTTCGCCAAGTTGCCGTTCGAAGAAAAAATAATCAATAATTTCATGTACATTTGTCCCCTCAAAATAAATTATCAATAATCAATCATCAGCATGCTTGATAAGATCAACCGGATAAAGGAGGATGCCAGCCGTTTCAAGGCCGCTACGCAAGATGAACTTGAAGAGTTCCGCTTGAAATATCTCAGTAAAAAGGGACAATTGAACGCGCTGTTCGATGAATTTAAAACCGTCGCCGGCGAGCAGAAACGCGAACTGGGTCAAAAGCTCAATGAATTGAAGAATCTTCTGGCCGAAACATTCGAACATTACAGGGAAGCGCTGGACAGCGAAACGGAAACCGTCCGGGACAACGACCTGACGCGCCCCGGAGAATCGATTCCCATGGGCTCGCGGCATCCGATATCCATCACCCGCAATGAAATTTGCGATATTTTCACTCGCCTTGGCTTTACCATTGCCGAAGGACCGGAGATCGAAGACGACTGGCATGTGTTTTCGGCGCTGAATTTCCCCAAGGAACATCCCGCACGCGACATGCAGGACACGTTTTTTATCACCAAAAACCCCGATGTGGTACTCCGCACGCATACATCATCCGTGCAGGTGCGCATCATGGAAACCACCCAGCCTCCTATCCGTATGATCATGCCCGGGCGCGTGTTCCGAAACGAAGCAATATCGGCGCGTGCACATTGCATCTTCCACCAGGTGGAAGGTTTGTACGTAGCCGAAAACGTATCGTTTGCCGACCTGAAGCAAACCCTGCTGTTCTTTACCAAGGAAATGTTCGGCGAAAAATCACGGATACGTCTCCGCCCGTCATTCTTCCCGTTCACCGAGCCGTCGGCCGAAATGGACGTATCGTGCACCTGCGAAGGGAAGGGCTGTAACCTGTGCAAAGGCACCGGATGGCTCGAAATCATGGGTTGTGGGATGGTCGATCCCAACGTGCTCGACAATTGCGGCATCGACTCGCGGAAATATTCCGGATTCGCTTTTGGTATGGGTATCGAACGGATTGCCTTCCTGAAATTTCAAATCAAAGATATCCGCATGTATTTCGAAAATGATGTGCGATTCCTGGAACAGTTTGCAGCAGCAGGATTTTAAGTCTTTTCCCGTGAAAATAAAAATTGTCAATAAATCACGACACCCGTTGCCGTCATACAGCACCTTGCTGTCAGCAGGAATGGATTTGCGCGCCCATCTGGATAAGCCCGTTATCCTCGCACCGGGTGCAAGGATACTGATTCCAACGGGTTTATATATATCCATCCCCCAAGGTTACGAAGCACAAATACGTCCCCGGAGCGGCCTTGCCCTGAAAAAAGGCATCACGCTGCTCAATGCGCCCGGAACCATCGACGCCGATTATCGCGGTGAAATTGGCATCATTATTGTCAATCTTTCGCAGGAAAATTTTGTAATTAATGACGGCGAACGCATCGCCCAAATGGTTGTGGCCAAATATGAAACCGTGGAATGGGACCCGTGCGACACACTCGACGAGACCATACGCGGAACCGGCGGATTCGGACACACAGGGCAGTAATACATTTTTAACTTTCAGTTGATTATTTCCGATTCATATAAAAAATTGAAATACCGGCTCAACATAGACCGGAGGGGTGGCTTGTACCTTTTATCGATCCTTGCAATTTGCGGGATGTTTGCAGCATGTTCATCATCGAAAAAATCACCGAAACAACAGCCCAAACAGGTACAATTTACTGAAGAAGAAAAGCTGGATTACGATCACGACTTCATCGAAGCCACCAAGCTCAAGATGTTCGGTAACCTGCCCGATGCAGCCAATATGCTTACCCGTTGCACTGATGTTAACCCATACGATGCGGCAGCGTATTTCCAGTTGGCCGAAATCTATTCCATGAGCGACGATCAGGCCAATGCCCTTCGATACGCCCGCCTGGCTGCCAGGTACGATCGCAAAAATGAATGGTACAAGATACAATTGGCCAATCTCTACGTGGCGGAGAAAAATATTGATAGCGCCATTGTAGTGTACCGGCAGATCATCGAGACGCAGCCCAATAATGCCGACCTGCGCTATAACCTGGCAATCCTGTATCTGGAAAAGAACGAATACCGTAAAGCGCTCAAGGAACTGGATAAGATTGAAAAGACTTACGGGTTTACCGAAGACATGGCAATTGCGAAATACCGGATATATTCCAGGAAGAGAGACGTGAAAGCTACCGAAGCAGTCCTGGCAAAAGGCATCAGGATGTATCCGGATGAGTTACGGTTCTACGGGTTGCTGGCCGAGTTGTACAGTTCTACCGGTCGCGAAAGGGAGGCTCAGGAAAACTATACCAGGTTGCTTGAAGTAGATCCCGAAAATGCGCTTGGATATATTTCAATGATCGAATTCTACAAGGATTACGGAAACGATACCAAGGCGATGGAAGAAATGCAGCGCATGTACGACCTTAAAACCATCGACCCCGACCTGAAAGTGGAATTGTACCTGCAACTTTCGTCCGACAGCGTATTCTTCAAGAAACACTACAAGCAGATGGATGTGCTGGTCAAGCAGCTTTACGAAAAATATCCCGACAATTTCCGTGTACGGCTGGTGAATGCCGACCGTAACCTGCGCGGAAAGAATTTCGAAGGCGCCAAAAATGACCTGTTATTCATCACCGATCGTGTGCAAACCAATTATTTCCTGTGGGAACAATTGTTCTACCTGCTTAATCTGCTGCAGGACAACGAAACGCTCTACGAGTCGACCGGCAAAGCGCTGAAATATTTCGACGACCGTTACCTGTTCAATTTCTTTCACGGATTATCCGCCTCGATGCTTAAAAAATACGACGGAGCCATCCTTGCCTGTCTCCGTACACTTGAGTGTCTGAAAAAAGAGAAGAACCCGGACAGGGATGTGGAACTCCAAACCCTGGTATTCCTCGGCGAAGCGTACAATGAGAAAAAAGAATACGTGAAGTCGGACAATGCTTTTGACAGGGCGCTGGCCATTGCTCCCAACAACCCTCTGGTATTGAACAATTACAGTTATTACCTTTCCTTGCGGGAAGAAAAATTGGAACTGGCCGAAAAATGCATCAAGCGCTGCATAGCAGTGGAGCCTAACAGCAGTACCTACCTGGATACGTACGGATGGGTGCTTTACAAGCTTGGCCGTGTGGACGAGGCTATCATAATGATTGAAAGGGCGATGAAAAACGGTGGCAATGACAATCCGGAGATCATCGAACATATGTGCGAACTCCTGATCATAGCAGGCCGCATCGATGAAGCTTACCATATATGTAAGTATTCCATTGAACTGAATAACTCGAAAGAAACAGTAGAACAGAAGATAGAGTCAGTGAAAAAGCAAAATGAAAAGTAGACCTCTTTCCTCGATCCTCTCTCCACAAGAGAAAGTATCCTTGTGCAGGCTGCAATTCAGACGAGGCCTGACGCTTATCCTGCTGCTCATTGCCATCATCAGCGCGGATTCCTGCCGGTCGCACAGAAAAGCAACTACACCTGCCCCGGTTGAAGACAGGGGGGTTTATACTTCCTGTTATCCCATCGAAAGCATTTCCGTACCTTCGTGTAACCTGGAAATATCCGATGGCGGTAAATCCTATTCACTTAGCGGCAATATCTATATCCGGCCCGACAGTATCTGCTACTTCCGTGGCAGGTTGGTGGTAGAAGTAATGCGCGGCGTGATTTACCGCGATTCATTTGTGGTTGTCAACTACCTGGATCGTGTTTGTTACAAGGGTAAAAATGAGTACCTGCAAAAAGTCACCGGCTACCCGGTAAACCCCGAATCGCTGATGATGCTTTTCACAGCCGACCGGTGCGAGGAAACCTACCGCAATAAGTTTAACTTCATTGTCGCAGCAGGCAAGAGCGACAAAATAATGATGCAGGGGAAAAGCCACAGCCTGTTGGAGATGAATATCAATACCGACGACCATACCATTGAAGATATTGCCCTGTACAACGGCCAGCAACGAAAAGCGCTGTTCAGCGCAACTTATGGTGGCTACAACCAGTACTCGCAGTTCATATTACCTACTATTTTCGACATTTCAGCACACAACGGCAAGAGACCCATCCGTATAAAAGCCAACTTCCAGCAAATCCTGTTTAATCAACCACAACAAGTGAATATGAGTATACCGTCCAAGTACAAGGTGGTGGTTTTGCAGTAATCCGATAACAGGTCTTATTCGCCGACGAAATGTCAATTTCATCCATCAAAGATGTATTCAGTAATGTGATGATTGATATTTGGGAATTGTAGCGCCGGATATTTTTCATAGCGCCGGAAAAATTATTAGCCAATTAACCGAAAAAACTTATTTTTGTCATTTTAACATATCATAAAATGGCAGAAAAGTTTCAAATTGACAGTTTAGACAGGAAAATATTAACAATGATCTGTGCCAATGCGCGGGTTCCATATCTTGAGGTAGCCCGCGAATGTGGTATTTCGGGCGCCGCAGTACACCAGCGCATACAACGGCTCAACAGGCTTGGAATCGTGAAAGGCTCGGAATTTATTCTCGATCCTAAGATCATGGGGTACCACACTTGTGCCTTTATGGGGATTTTCCTCGAAAGAGCGGGTTTGTTCAAATCGGTAGTGGAGCAGTTGGATAAGATTACCGAAATCACCGAATGTCATTACACTACGGGTAACTATTCGATCTTTATCAAGGTATACGCATACGACAACGAGCATCTGAAACGGATACTCGACAAACTCCAGTCAATACAAGGCATTTCGCGTACCGAAACGCTGATTTCACTTGAGCA
>JAISDP010000076.1 GCA_031264715.1 Bacteroidales bacterium | reverse complement strand
TTTTTCGTGACGAAACGGCGTCCTGAAAATTTGATTCACGTTTTTTCGTGACGAAAATGCTTGATTTTTTTCTGCGGCGGCTTTTTTCATGACGAAAAAGTGTCCTGCAAATTTGATTCACGTTTTTTCGTGACGAAAAAGTCTAAATTTTTTCTGCGGCAGCTTTTTTCGTGACGAAAAAGTGTCCTGCAAATTTGATTCGCGTTTTTTCGTGACGAAAAAGTCTAAAATTTTTCTGCAGCAGCTTTTTTCGTGACGAAGCGGCGTCCTGCAAATTTGATTCATGTTTTTTCGTGACGAAAAAGTCTAAATTTTTTCTGCGGCGGCTTTTTTCGTGACGAAAAAATGTCCTGCAAATTTGATTCATGTTTTTTCGTGACGAAAAAGTCTAAATTTTTTTTGCGGCAGCTTTTTTCGTGACGAAATGGCGTCCTGCAAAGTTGATTCATGTTTTTTCGTGACGAAAAAGTCTAAATTTTTTTGCGGCAGCTTTTTTCGTGACGAAAAAGTGTCCTGCAAATTTGATTCACGTTTTTTCGTGACGAAAAAATCTAAATTTTTTCTGCGGCAGCTTTTTTCGTGACGAAACGGCGTCCTGCAAATTTGATTTGTGCTTTTGTAATCTTACAAATGTCTGAATTTTTCTGCGGCAGCTTTCTGCATGACACAAAAGTCTCCCGAAAATTTGATTTGTGCTTTTGTAATCTTACAAATGTCTGAATTTTTCTGCGGCAGCTTTCTGCATGATACAAAAACCTCCCGAAAATTTGATTTGTGCTTTTGTAATCTTACAAACATCTGAAATTTTTCTGCGGCAGCTTTTTTCGTGACGAAACGGCGTCCTGCAAATTTGATTTGTGCTTTTGTAATCTTACAAACACCTGAAATTTTTTTGCGGCAGCTTTCTGCATGACACAAAAGTCTCCCGAAAATTTGATTTGTACTTTTGTAATCTCACAAACACTTGAACTTTTTTTGCAACGGATTTTTTCGTGACGAAACGGTGTCCGGAAAATATTGCTATCTTTGCAAGTTCAATTTTATTCCATGCAAATTGAATCCCAAAAATCAAAAATAACAGGCGACCCTGCCAACACCGTTGAGGTTTACGGCGCTCGCGAACATAACCTGAAGAATATTGAGGCGATCATCCCACGCGACCAGTTTACCGTGATTACAGGGCTAAGCGGCAGCGGAAAGTCGTCGTTGGCTTTTGATACCATCTATGCGGAAGGGCAACGTCGCTACATCGAAACATTATCGGCCTATGCACGGCAGTTCCTTGGAAATATGGAACGGCCGGATGTCGATAAAATTACCGGGCTGAATCCTGTCATTGCCATTGAGCAAAAGACCGTGAGCCGTAACCCGCGAAGCACCGTGGGCACCATCACCGAAGTGTACGACTTTCTTCGGTTGCTTTATGCCCGTGCAGCCGAAGCCTATTCGATGAACACAGGCGAGAAGATGGTGAAATATACCGACGAACAGATCATCAACTTGATGATGGAACGGTTTGCGGGGAAAGCGGTTTATATTCTTGCACCGCTGGTGAAGGGACGCAAGGGACATTACAAAGAACTTTTCGAGCAAATCCGCCGTAAAGGTTTCCTGCACGCCCGTATCGACGGCGAGGTTCGCGAACTGAAAGCAGGTATGAAACTGGACCGCTATAAGCAACACTATATTGAAATGATGGTGGACAAGCTGGTTGTGAGGGAAAAAGACCGTAAACGCCTGAAAGCCTCCGTACAAACAGCCATGAAGCAAGGCAAGGGTGTAATGCTGATTATCGACAAGGATAGCGGCGATACCCGTTATTACAGCCGCCAACTGATGTGCCCCACCACAGGATTGTCGTACAACGAACCCGCTCCGCATACATTTTCGTTCAATTCGCCGCAGGGCGCCTGTCCGCATTGCGGCGGCCTGGGTGAAGTATCGGAAGTGGACATGGGAAAGATCATCCCCGATCCCGCGCAAAGTATTCACAAAGGCGGGATTGTGCCTTTGGGCCCGGCCAAAGCATCCGTAATCTTTAACCAGGTGGAAGCCATCGCCTCCAAATACGGCTGTACGCTGAATACGCCATTGGGCGAGTTTCCGGATGAGGCCCTGCAAGCGATCCTTTACGGGACGGAAGGCGCATTCAAAATGAAAAGTCCTTACGGAGGATTCGAATACCGGGTAAATTTCGAAGGCGTGGTGAATTACGTGACTCAGGAACATTCCGACAACCCGTCGAAGAAAGCGCAAACCTGGGCCAACCAGTTCATCTGCCGTATTGTTTGCCCCGAATGTCACGGAGCACGGCTCAAACAGGAATCGCTCTATTTCCGCATCAACGGCAAGAATATCGCTGAACTGGCTGCCATGGATGTGATGACGCTTAGCAACTGGTTCGACACCCTGGAGGAACACCTGACAGACAAGCAAAAGCAAATCGCTCACGAAATCATCAAGGAGATACGCACCCGCGTCCGGTTCCTGCTCGATGTGGGCTTGTATTACCTTTCGCTGAACCTCGGCTCGCGGAGCCTGTCGGGAGGTGAAAGCCAGCGTATCCGCCTTGCCACGCAAATCGGTTCGCAACTGGTGAATGTGCTCTATATCCTGGACGAGCCCAGCATCGGCCTGCACCAGCGCGACAATCGCAAGCTAATACAGGCATTGCAACAACTGCGCGACATAGGCAATTCAATCATCGTGGTGGAGCATGACCGAGAGATGATTCTTTCGGCCGATTACGTGGTGGATATGGGTCCGCTAGCCGGGCGCAAAGGCGGCGAGATCGTAGCTGCAGGGCCGCCATCGGAGATTATGAAGAGCGATTCGCTCACGGCACAATACCTCAATGGCGCCAAAGCCATCCATATACCCGTCCGGCGACGCCAAGGCAAAGGCGAGACGCTCCGCATCAAGGGCGCGCGAGGTAACAATCTCAAAAACATTACTGTCGATTTTCCTTTGGGGATGTTCATCTGCGTGACAGGCGTATCGGGCAGCGGCAAATCGACATTGGTCAACGAAACACTGCAGCCTGTCCTCAGCAAGCACTTCTACCGTTCGTTACAGGAACCGCTGCCCTACGATAGCATCGAAGGACTGGAGCTGGTCGATAAAGTGATCCAGGTAGACCAGTCGCCGCTAGGACGCACGCCACGCTCGAACCCTGCGACTTATACCGGTTTATTCACCGACATCCGCGAACTGTTTGCCAAAACGCCCGAGTCGATGATCCGTGGCTACAACCAGGGACGGTTTTCGTTCAATATCAGGGGCGGTCGCTGCGAAACCTGTGGCGGCGCCGGTGTGCAAACCATCGAGATGAACTTCCTGCCCAATGTATATGTACCCTGCAACATCTGCAACGGCAAACGCTACAACCGCGAAACGCTCGAAGTAAAGTACAATGGAAAGAACATCAGCGATGTGCTGGACATGACCATCAATATGGCTGTGGAGTTTTTCCGGAACCACCAGTCGATATTGCCGCACTTGCTTGCCCTGCAACAGGTAGGCATGGGCTACATCAAGCTGGGGCAGCCGTCCACCACATTGTCGGGCGGCGAGAGCCAACGGGTCAAGTTGGCCACTGAGTTGGCCAAACGCGACACCGGCAAGACGTTCTATATCCTCGACGAACCGACTACCGGGCTCCATTTCGAGGACGTACGCGCCCTGCTCGATGTGCTCAATCGCCTGGTGGATCGTGGCAATACCGTGGTAGTGATCGAACATAACCTGGACGTAATCAAGGTAGCCGACTGGATCATTGATATCGGGCCCGAAGGTGGCGCCGGCGGCGGTAAACTGATGTGTTGCGGCACGCCCGAACAGGTGGTGAAGAACAGGAAAAGCTATACGGCGGAATTTCTACGGCAGGAAGGAATCAAATAAGTCTGAACCGTGATTTGCAGAATGAACGGATTCACATGATTTCATTTAATCCCCCGGCGAAATCCCGTCAGGGATGGCAGATCGGTAGAATATATTTCCCGTAGGGGAAATCATATCAATAGAACGTGCACCGCCTCCCGAACCAAAACCCCGTATGGGGTTTCATATGATGAATCTCCTACGGAGATTGGCGGATGTTTTCCGCATTGATTTCTATGGATATGAATGCCCTCACGGGCAAAGCACATACAAAATGTATGGTAGGAGTATTTGCGGTTTTGACCCTGACAGGTCTGACGACCCTGTCAGGTCGGGCGCTGCTCCCAACATCGGTGCAACGTGCCGACCTGTCGGGCTGCGTAGCTACTGACAGGTTGGGATACGCAAGCTTACGCATACCGTGCGCGTTTCCCGTCAGGGAAACCATATCAATAGAAAAAAGATGCGCCGCCGCCGGGCCAAAACCCCGTATGGGGTTTCATATGATGAATCTCCTACGGAGATTGGCGGATGTTTTCCGCATTAATTTCTATTGCTATGAATGCCCTCACGGGCAACGTTCCATCATTCGACGAAATCCCGTCAGGGATGACATATTGGTAGAAGACATATAATCCCGATGGTTGCAGGGGCGATTCGGCTCTCCAGTGGCTGTTGCCCGACTGTACACGCCGATCCTTTTCGGGAAGAATCTGATCGCCAATCAGGCGGTTCATCCAGGTATTACATACTTCCACTTCCACGGTATTATCACCTTCTTTGGCTAATTGGGTAATGTCCACCCGGTAAGGCGCAGTCCAGGCTCCACCTGCATATTGCCCGTTAATCTTCACCTTAGCCATGGCGCTCAGGTTACCGAGGTCGAGATAAAGTTTATTTCCTTTAGGCTGTCCTGCAACAGAAATTGTTGTTTTGTAGAAAGGTAAAATATTTGGTGATAACCTGGCAATAGCATGAAATATTTACGCAAACGGTTGCGGAGTATAATTAATCACAGGTCATTATATAGGTTTTCCCAGCTTCGGTCATAACATCGTACACGGGCGTGTTGATTTGCGGGTCGGTTTGCAATCTTGCTTCAGGTGCGATGAGTGTCCTGCGAACGGGTTGCTTGGCAAAGAACGGGTTGGGATTTCCGTCTTGTGCTGCCTGCAGGCTTGTTCCGTCCATACGGAGCGCGTCTTTTGTACGTATTCGCAGGTTCCCGCCAAGGTTTGACCTGATCACCGCCTTCCTGATCCTGTTGTTTTCCCACGTCATTTCCACGATCTCGAATCCTCCGCGACACCGCAGCCCTTTTACGGTTCCCGATTCCCACACATCGGGCAGCGCCGGGAGCAGGTGGATAGCGCCTGCATGACTCTGCACCAGCATTTCGGCAATACCGGCCGTACATCCGAAGTTCCCGTCGATCTGAAAGGGCGGATGTGCATCGAACAGGTTGGGATAGGTACCCCCGTTCTGCCCGCGCTCTTCCGTTGCCGGCTTTATCTGGTTGGTGATGAGCCTGTATGCATGGTTTCCGTCGAGAAGCCTCGCCCACAGACATACTTTCCAACCCATCGACCAGCCGGTGGACGGGTCGCCACGGTATACCAGGCTATTTCTCACGGCATCAAAAAGCAGCGGCGTTTCAAACAGCGATATCTGATAGCCCGGGAAAAGTCCCCACAAGTGCGATACATGACGGTGGCGGTCGGTAGGACTGTCCCAGTCTTCCATCCATTCCTGCAACTGGCTGTATTTACCCACTTGCATGGGCGGGAGCTTGGCAGCTATGGCTTCCCATTCGCCGGCCTGCCCGGCATCCGTTCCCAATATCCCGGCGGCACGGGCGGTATTGGTCATCAGGTCGAACACCAATTGATTATCCATGGTACATCCGGCATATACGGCAACGTCTATTTTCTCGTTGAAAGCAGGAATATTTTCGGGCGAGTTGGACGGCGCCACTACCAGCCAGCCGTTTTCAGGCTCTTTCACTAAGAAATCCCGGAAAAATTCGCACGCGCCCTTCATGATGGGATATACGGATGCGAGATATTCACGATCGCCCGAATACAGGTACCTGTCCCACAAATGCTGGCAAAACCATGCATTGGAGGTAGGCCATATCCCGTAGCGCGGTCCGTCTACGGCGCCTGTGCTGCGCCAGATGTCGGTATTGTGGTGCAATGCCCATCCCCGGCACCCGTACATGGCTGCGGTTTGTTTGCCGGTTTCGGCTACATCACGTACCAACTGCAGGAATGGCTCGTGCATCTCCTGCAGGGAAGTCATCTCAGCCGGCCAGTAATTCATTTCGGTATTGATGTTGATGGTATACTTGCCATCCCAGGGCGCTTGCAACTGGTAATTCCAGATTCCCTGGAGGTTGGCCGCCTGTCCGCCCGGCTGCGAGCAGCAAATAAGCAGGTAACGGCCAAACTGGAAGTAAAGTGCAGCTAATTGCGGATCGAAATGCGAACCGAACTCGGCCACACGCACATCGGTGGGTTTCGTAGCCTGTCCGTTCTCGCCGAGATCAAGCGCCGCACGGTCGAAAAACTTGCGGTAAGCGGCTGAATGGCTTGCCAGCGATTGAGCGAATTTTTTCTTTCCGGCGGCAGCCATGTACTGTTCGGCGCGAGCCAGGGCATTGCCCGATATATCCTTATAATTGTTGAAATTTGTTCCAATGGATATGTAAATGGTAACGCTGTTGGCATCCTTCACGCTGACAATACTGTCCTTTATCTCCTGTTTTCCGCCCTCGTTAACTGCTTTCGCCAGGGTTACAAACTGCACTTTGCCTTCAATCCCTTCGTGATCGGACGTTTTGGCATCGAATCGCAGCATTTTCCTGTACGTGCTTTTGGTAGCCGTTGTATAGGGAGTGGTGAACTTCGCGTCGAAACTGATTTTTCCCTTCTGCGAAGCCGTTAGCCGAATGATGACCAGTTGTTCGGTAAAGGAAGCGATGACTTCACGCTTGTATTTTACGCCTCCGGAAGTGTACGTCGTTGTTGCCACAGCGTTTTGGATATCGAGATCGCGGTAATAATCCTGCCACTGCTCCTGTCCGGGAAAGTTGATCCGCAAGCTGCCAACGGTCTGGTAAGGCATCCCGTCGGAACCTTGCGACGATACGGTCGTGCCGCACAAATCCTGCGCTTCGCGGTTCCTGCCTTCGAAGATCAGTTGCCGTATCTGCGGCAATGCATCCTTTGCCAGCGGGTTGGTGTTGTTGTGCGGACTGCCTCCCCACACGGTTTCTTCGTTCAACTGAATCTCTTCGTTGGCCGGGCTGCCGAAAACCATGGCGCCCAAGCGTCCGTTACCCAGGGGTAATGCTTCTATCCAAAGTTTTGCAGGTTTGTCGTACCATAGTTTCATGTCGTTTTGTGCGGTTATTACACTGCAACAACATGCGATGACACAAGCGATCATTAATTTTTTCATTGGAAAACAGGTTTAAATTTATCAGCCACGAAGATATGAAGTTTTTTCGTATACATAAAAATGCCTGTGCACACGAACAGGAAAGCAGTCATATATATCACTGCCACAATAGCGATAACGGGCTTGATCAGTATGAAAGCAGCAAGCATCGGCAATAAAATGCCGGCGGCAAGCGCCCAGCCCCAACCTTTTGCCTTGTATCGCCGTAAATCACGTGAATAACTCAACACGAAAAAACT
>JAISDP010000012.1 GCA_031264715.1 Bacteroidales bacterium | reverse complement strand
TCATAGTGTCCCCCATGCCGATATCACGCAAACCGTATCGTTATCTATCGAATAAACTAACCTGTGTTTGTGGTTGATTCTCCGTGACAAACGTCCCGAAAAATCATGTTTTAATTTTTCGGGCTTTCCTGTTCCCGTTTCGGGGTTTTCCATAAGTTCGACAAGCAAGGAATTTATTTCCTGTTTTCTGCACTTCATTTGCAACACCAATTTAAACGATTAATAGTCAACAGACTGTAAATTTATTTTTATATTTTTGGGTGTTGCAAAGTATTGTCTATGTTTATAAGAGGAGTAAAAAATAGATATCCGATGGTTTTTGCATAGATATTGCTTTTCGGGAGATTTGCTGGCTGCCCGGTTATTCTCCGTGTTTTGCCTTGACAGGCTGGCTAATTTGAATTGCACCCGGTGCAGGTGCGTTCGTTGCAATATAGGGGCGTTGCCCGTCAGGGCATTCATATCAATAGAATCAATGCGGAAAATATCAACAAACCTCCGCAGAAGATTATCCATAGAATCCACGAATTGTGCCAATTATTTACAAATTGCGCCAATAATAATTCGTGAAATTCGTTTAAATTCGTGGTTTTGGATTAAGAACTTCCGTATCTTATTTTTTTGTTTTTTGTGGTTTTTTGTGTAGCGATTTTGAAATAATATTTCTGTTGATTATATTTGCGACCAAACCATGACGCAAGGCAGGAAATATTATAGGAATGACAGGTTGGCATCATGCCTGTTGCTTGTGATGTTCGTGTTCTTTTCGATCCAGCTTCCCGTGCTGAATCGGGAAGTCTGCGAAAACAGCCACATTGCGGAGCTTGTATTGGTTGGTTTGCAGGAAAGTATCACTGCAAACAGCATTTATCATGCTCCTGCCTTTAAATATGATTTCGGGCAACAAAGGGTTGTCATGTATTTACACAAATTAATCAATTGGTCGTTACCCGGTTTTAACCGCGAAGCGGGGATTTTACAAAAACTGCCGGCGGGAACAACCTTTCCGCTGCTAACCATACCTGCCTATATATTCGACCGGGTACTCCGTATTTGATTCTGTTTTTTGTCGGCTACTTCCATCCTGTTGGGCTTGCCGGCTTCGATGGCAGTAAATGTTGCATGTATCCGTAAAGTATTTATTTCATTTTTCATTTGCGCCCGCACACGGAATTCTGCCGTGTCCGCACACGAATTGATAAATTGATGCTCAATAAATAAGGATGTATCCATAAAAATTACACATTAGATAATCAAAAATTAAAATCAAATCACAATGGAAAATAATATCGAATCAATGGAAAAAGAAGTTAAATCAGGAAAAAGTACCGGTTATTTCAAGGTTATCCTGATATTTTCAGTTGCCATGGCAGCATTATTGATGGGACTGAACTACCTGTTCAACCACCTTTTCTAAAAGCTTATTCTATGAAAACAGATGAAAAATACGCCAAACTTTTGGCATTATTGGTTCTGTACGAAAAAAATGAGCCCGAAAGGATGGAACAGGTCCAAAGAATTACTTGTCATCCACAGGATGTCAGTACCCTGCTGGATGTTATCGGGGACGAGGATTTTAGGAATTGGGTGAAATCAGTAGCCCATCTGTTCAAGTCATAAATACCATAATACATATTGGGGCTGCTTTTCACGGCGCCCCAGTATTTTTATAAACAAAATTCCGGTTTTATTGTTGTGCCTGTTATATTCATGATAATATCTCTCAAATATGCCTCTGTCCATTGAATCGTTACTCCTTTTTGCGTCTATCCTGTTTTTAGTCAGTCTCTTTGCCACCAAAGCAGGAAACCGGTTTGGCGTTCCCGCCCTGTTGCTCTTTCTTTTTGTAGGAATGATTTTCGGCTCGGGCGGCTTGGGAGTTCAATTCGAAAATTATAAGATGGCGCAGACTATCGGCACGGTGGCATTGTGCATTATCCTGTTTTCAGGCGGCCTGGATACCAAGTACAACGACATCAGGCCCGTTGCAGCGCAAGGCGTAGTGTTAGCCACGCTGGGCGTACTGCTCACAGCATTAATTACCGGCATCTTCATCTATTATGTGGTTAACGCATGGTTTTCAGACATTTCAATTTCTTTCCTTGAAGCCATGCTGCTTGCATCCGTCATGTCCTCCACCGATTCGGCCTCTGTATTTGCCATTCTGCGTGGCAAAGGTGTCCGGTTGAAAAACAATCTCAAGCCATTGCTCGAACTCGAAAGCGGAAGCAACGACCCGATGGCCTACATGTTGACCATAGTATTGATTCAACTGATCACATCCGGACAGCTTGACACCACTGCATACGGAAATGCGGCGCTCTCGTTTTTCCTGCAATTCATTATCGGCGCCGGCGCGGGTTATATCCTTGGAAAAGCGGCCGTATGGCTCATCAATAAAATCAATCTTGGCAACGATTCCTTTTATCCCGTGTTGCTGTTTACCTGCGGGATATTCATTTTCTCCGCTACTTATTTCATCCGCGGCAATGGCTATTTGGCCGTCTACCTTGCCGGGTTGATCATCGGGAATGCCAAAATCGTGCACAAACGGACTTCCATCAGGGTTTTCGACGGTTTGGCATGGCTTAGCCAGATTGTGATGTTCCTTACATTGGGGCTGCTCGTAAATCCTGGCGAATTATGGCCGGTTGCTTTGGCCAGCTTGCTGATCGGTGCATTTATGACCATCGGGGGACGCCCGTTGAGCGTGTTCATCTCGTTGCTGCCTTTCCGCAAAATGCCTTTCCGTGACAAATTTTTCGTTTCGTGGGTGGGATTGAAAGGCGCCGTGCCCATTATCTTTGCTATTTACCCGTTAGCGGCGGGACTGGAAAATTCGCACTTTATCTTCAACATCGTATTCTTCATTACCTTGATATCCCTGCTCGTACAAGGCACTTCGCTTACCCGGGTGGCCGATTGGCTGGGACTGTCGCACAAGGGCGCGGATAAGAGCGAATTTAAGGATTTTGACGTAGAATTTGCCGAAGATATAAAATCGACCATGACCGAGATAGAAGTTACCGGCGATTTGCTGCGGAAAAGCGGCCGATTGATGGATCTCCCCCTTCCCGACCACACCTTGGTGGTAATGGTGAAACGCGATGGCAAATATTTTGTCCCTAAAGGAAATACCGTATTAATGCCGGATGACAAGCTTCTGGTAATCACTACCGATGAGGATGGGTTGGTAGAAACATACAACAGCATGGGTATAAGGGATTATCGATTGAAAAGAAACTGATAAAACAATGCCTGCATATTTTGAACAAAATCATAACGCACCCATGCACCGGCAAAAATACCCACACGGTTGGTTCTGTTGCCAGGATAAACAGTAAGGCCGCCGGTTTCGCCGGCATCCCAATCGCCGGCATACAATGAAATGCTGAAAAACAGGCAAATAAGGATGAAGAAACCTTTCCTCCTGCTCTCCCACAAAGGCGGTGGGGCTATTCAACCGAAAAACGGCGCCTGGCATATCTCCCCCTCCTGTGAAGAGGGGTTGGGGGAGCGGTTCTTCATCACGTTAACCGTTTCACCAACTGTTCAAGATAAGTCCGGCATCCTTCCGTTCCTTCCCTGGGCGCCCAAGGGGCAAAATTTTTATCATCCAGGGGCGAATACGGGCCGTTTTTGACTTCATATATCGCCGAATCCGGCTCCAGGGCAATGATACAATGAAACACGCGGGGAGCGATTTCGGCGCCGTAGGTACCTGTGCCGGCTTGGAGCAGTGCGTGCGAGGCAACCTGTCCGTCGTTGTTGAATTCCACTACCAGCACTTTGCCTTTCAGCAGGATAAATGCCTCGCACTTATCCGGATTTTCGTGCTTGTGGGGTTGTATGTACGTGCCCGGTTGCAGGCAATTCAGCATCCGCTGGAGCGGGTCGTCCAGCCGGGAATGGAAATTATAGTTCATCCGCCTGCGCGACGAAGCGCTGGCCATGTCGATCACAGGCTCTATCAAAATGTCGTTGATAACAATCATGGTTGTATTCAATATATTTCACCGAAAACGATGGATGTACAAAAATACAGTTTTTCGGTCGCCGAAATGAATCATTTTCCGAAAAAGAAGCAATTCCTTAAATATTGTTAAAAAGACTTTCGTAATCCATTTTTTTTTCCAACCTTTGTGACGGCTTAGGCCATAACCAAACAATTGTAATTTTCGTTCAAAAAAATAACAGTTTAATATGAATAACAAAGTATCAAGAAGAACCTTTTTAGGTACAACGGCAACTGCTGCTGCAGCTTTTACCGTTATTCCCAACCATGCTATGGGAAGCGTTTTGGGGCATAAAGCGCCCAGCGATAAGTTAAATATTGCCGTAGTCGGCATCGGCGGCATGGGTAATGCTAACCTTAAAGCGGTAAGGGCCACAGAAAATATCGTAGCTCTCTGCGATGTGGACTGGAAATACAGCAAAAAAGTGTTTGATGAAAACCCGGGTGCAAAAAAGTACTGGGACTGGCGTAAGATGTACGACGAAATGGGCAAATCCATTGACGCCGTCATTGTAGCTACAGCCGACCATACCCACGCTATCATTGCTGCAACGGCTATGACCATGGGTAAGCATGTGTATGTACAAAAACCGTTGACTCATTCGGTTTATGAATCACGCCTGCTCACCAAACTGGCTGTCAAATATAAGGTGGCCACACAAATGGGCAACCAGGGCAGTTCAGGCGCTGGCGTCCGCCAAATTTGCGACTGGATTGCTGCCGGCGAAATAGGTGATGTAAAAAGAGTGGATTGTGCAACCAACCGTCCTATCTGGCCGCAAGGGTTGAACACTCCCAGGCAGGGCATGTGGGTTCCCGAAACGCTGAACTGGGATCTGTTCACCGGTCCTGCAAAACTGGTGCCCTATCACGAAATATATCACCCGTGGAACTGGCGCGGATGGTGGAACTATGGTACCGGCGCCCTTGGCGATATGGCTTGCCACATCATGCACCCGATTTTTAAGGGGCTTAAGCTGGGTTATCCCACAAAAGTACAGGGAAGTTCTACTTTGCTGCTTACCGACTGTGCTCCGACAGCTCAGAGTGTACGCCTGGTGTTCCCTGCACGTACTGAATTGAATACCAAAAAAGTAAAATATCCCGAAGTGGAAATATTCTGGACTGACGGCGGTATTACCCCGCTGATCCCGAAAGGAATGCCGAAGGACAGACGTTTGGATATTGATGGCCCTGTTATTTTCCACGGAAGCAAGGATACCCTGATTTGCGGCTGCTATGGTCGCGATCCCTGGTTACTTTCAGGACGCGTCCCGGTTGCTCCGCAAACACAACGTGAAATTACCCTGGGCCATGAAATGGATTGGGTACGCGCCTGCAAGGAAGATGCGGCAACTCGCGTTCCGACTGCTTCCGATTTCAGCGAAGCCGGTCCGTTCAACGAAATGGTGGTAATGGGAGTATTGGCTGTCCGTCTCCAGGGCTTGCATAAAGAATTGGAATGGGATGGTAACAATATGCAATTTACCAATATTACCGATAGCGACAAGTTCAAAGTAACTGTTGCCGACAATTTCAGGATTGAAGACGGCGACCCGAAATTTGACAAGGATACTATTGATGTTCAAGCCAAGTCGTTTGCCGAAGAATTGATCAAGCATAATTACAGGGATGGCTGGTCATTGCCTGCAATGCCGTAATTATCAAGCCAATTTAATGAATCCGCATGCCACAATATTAACATGCGGATTCATTCATTTTAAATCATAAAAAATGAATCTAAATCATAAAAATAATCGTATGAAAGTAAAAAATGTAATCCTTGGAGCAAGTGCATTGTGTCTGGTATTCGCGCTTGCATCATGTGGAGGTTCATCCTCAAAGAAGCCGGCAGAAGCTCCTGCCGCCGAAGAAAAAGCGGCGCCCGCAGTGCCGGAATACACTGTTCTCGAAAAACCGCAGGTTGATTTGTCGACTCTTGCGAAAGACAAAGATGGCTATGTGATCCTTTTCGATGGAAAATCAATGGATGGCTGGAGAGGCTACGGGCGCGACGATATGCCCGGAAAATGGAGCGTTGATAACGGCACGCTTAAATTCACCGGCAGCGGAACAGGCGAAGGCCAGGAAAAAGACGGCGGCGATGTGATTTTTGCCCACAAGTTTAAAAATTTCGAAGTTTCCATTGACTGGAAAATTTCGAAAGGCGGCAACTCCGGTATTTTTTATCTGGCTCAGGAAGTTCAAACAAAAAACGACAAGGGCGAAACCATCACGGAACCCATCTATATCTCGTCGCCCGAAAGCCAGGTGCTGGATGACGCAAATCACCCCGATGCCAAACTCGGCGAAAACGGTAACCGCATGTCGTCGTCACTGTATGACATGATTCCTGCGAAGCCGCAAAACGCTAAGCCTTTTGACGAATGGAACAACACTACCATCCTGGTGTATCAAGGCACTGTTGTTCATAAGCAAAACGGCGCGAATGTACTCGAGTACCACTTGTGGACGCAACAATGGACCGATCTCTTGCAAAAGAGCAAATTCAGTCAGGATAAATGGCCACTGGCATTCGAATTGCTGAACAATTGCGGCGGCCCGAACCACGAAGGCTATATCGGTTTGCAGGATCATGGCAACGATGTATGGTTCCGCAACATCAAAATCAAAATCATGGATTAATCCATCTGTAAATCTTTCTTACAGTTTACATGAACCGTCCCTCCGCAAGAAGGACGGTTTTGTTTTTACAAAGAATCCTCTGCGATAAATAAAACAGGCAATTGTATGGGTAAGATAGTATCTGTTTGCATATATGACTTGAAAAGTCATCATTTTCATAACCGGAAGTCATAATATTCTTTCGGCGGGAAGCGTTTTTGCACATCCTTACCTGCATACAACAGGACATAAGCGGAATTATACTCGCTCCGTCCTTCCACTTTCACCGCAATGGTAAACAGATTCGATTTCATACGTGGAATCCGTATGTGGGCTGTTGGGCCCTGGATGTTCCGAAATGCTTCCGTCCCGGGACATTCCCAGGTCATCAGTTCCGTTTCGGTTTCGTCGTATTGCAACGTTACGGTTATTTTGGCTTTTCCGATTTTGTCATACGAATCGTTCAGAAGGAACAGGTCGCAGGTAAAGTCTTCGCCTTCGCGCCATTCGAATTTCGGAACGCGGATGCTCGCCAGCACGGGACGGCAGGCAGCCGCAACGTGGTAATAAGCAGGTTTAACCACGTTCGGCCAACTGATCAGGTTATTGTTGGCTGCCGAAGGCCACGGTTCCTGGTAGCACCAGTTGAGCGCCATACTGCAATAAGGCTTTTGGCGGCGGGCTTCTTCGTAAATGAACTTCAATCCTTCGCTTTGAAGCAATTGGCTGTATTGCACCAGCTCTTCGAGCGATTGGGGTTTTCCGAAATATTTTTCGAACGTGGGCAGTTCCAGCCAGCTGTCCTCACGCCACATGCCCATGCCGTGATGTATTTCCCACGCGGTGTTCCGCTTCGGCGGGAATAAATCGTTTGCAGGGATGAAGCTCTTCAAAACGTCGATATTTGCCGTTCCCGGGACGCCAAACTCGGTATAGGCCGTCCGTTTTGCAGATGCCATCCATTGGAAAACCTCCCGGTCGATCGTTTTATCGTAGAAAATATAATGCCCGTGGCCAATACCATAGACCGGCGACGTGTAAATAAAAGGCGTTTGCGGATCAAGTTGCCAGCAAATACTGTTGAGCATACGCAAAGCGTGCGACTGATCGGTCATCCCGCTCCAACTGTTGAACAGTTCGTTGCCGCCCGACCAAATCGCCAGGCAGGCATGCTTTTTCACCCGTTTGACAATCGATCGCGCCTCTTGTTCCAAAACTTCCAAGTATTTTGGTTTGTCGGGATATTCGTTGCATGCCAGCGGAAACTCCTGCCATACTAGGATCCCGAGTTCGTCGCAGATGTCGAAAAACGATTCCTTGTTGACAATGCCGCCGCCCCAAATGCGCAAAAGGTTGAAATGGGCGTTGCGGGCCAGTACAATCTGCTCGCGGTAGCGTTCGGGAGTGACGACGCCGACAAATACTTCCGGGTGTACCCAATTGCTGCCTTTGGCGAAAATCCTGCGGTTGTTGACTTCCAGGCTTGCCGGAGCAGTGGCGCGGGTGAGAGGCATTGGTTGCCGTGCCTGCCATGCGCTTTCATTCATGATGAGCCTGATACGGCGAAAACCGACTTTGCAGGTACGTTGCTCCAGGATGCGGTGATCGGCGTCCGTTAAATAAAATTCGCTCGTGTAAAGGTTTGGTTCGCCATAACCGTTGGGTTGCCAGAGAGCAGGCGCGTTTAAGACGCTTTCGATACCTTGCGTGCCGGATGCCAAGGCTCCGGATTTTTCCAAAACGGTTTTTCCTTGCGGATCTTTCAGTATCCATTTGAACGTGTTTCCCGGAAATCCAATTCCTTCCGCATCTAACCGGATATTGGCGCGGGTAAGGTCTTCGTTCAATGTGTATGTGACCGATACGTCGGAAATACGGACGGGTTTCCGCACAACAAGGGATGTTTCATCCCAGATGCCGCGCGTAACAGCCCGCGGGTGCCAATCCCACTCGTAGCTGACGGCAGGTTTCGCACTTTCGCGGGCATTGCTGCGGTACAGGCCCGGATTGTCTTCATATTGAAAGCCGAGCTTGGGAACAGGCATCAGTACAATCTTCAATTCATTGTTATCCTGCAGATCACCGGTCAAATCGATATCCACGTAAGTGAACATTCCTTCCTGTTCCCACACCTGCTTTCCGTTCAGGTATATTTTAAATTGATAATCGATGCCCCTGGAGAAGAAAAACAGGCGTTCGCCCGCTTGCAGTTGCGGTTTCCTGAAGCTTGTTTTGTATGTGAAATAAACATCCTCCATCCAGTCGAATTGGCGGACATTGTCGGCAAACCACCAGGGCTGTTTGTAGTTTTCACCTTTCATCACATCCAACTGCACTGCTCCGGGCGCTACAGCAGGCATCCATTTGGCGGGTTGCGCGGTTTCGGTTTTGTGGTAACCGATTTGCCATTTAAGTTCGATTCCCTGGCTTACTGCGCTACACAAGCACATCAGGTTCAAAATGGCGTAAAGCGTAAAGCGTTTGATCATTTTCATATCATTTAAATCAACCTGGCATCAAATAAACAAAAACATTGCCCGTCAGGGCATTCATATCAATAGAATCAATGCGGAAGACATCAACAAATCGCCGTAGGAGATTCCCCACCGTTGAGCGGCAACTTGGCGGTGCAATTCCGGCAAAGCAAGATTGGCTGATGTTCCGAGCCGAATTGCAAATTCGGCTCAACGGCGCTAACCTTCCAAGGCATGTGACAATTTGAACCCTACTTTCATGAGATATTTGTTTTCTCGATAAATTCAAGAATCTCTTCCCGTCCCGCCTTTGTGGGTGACGAGGTGTAAAAACACGGCGGCAACTCTTCCCAGTTTTTAAGCATCTCATTTTTGAAAGCCCTGGTATGGTCGCTCAGTTGTTTTTGCGTCGCTTTATCGGTCTTTGTGAACACGATGGTAAAAGGTATCTGCATTTCGCCCAGGCGGGCTAAAAACTCCATGTCGTTCGCCTGCGGCGGAATGCGCGAATCGATGAGTACAAACACACAATACAGGTTTTCGCGTTTACCCAGATAATGGAACAGCGTTTTATCGAAATCTTTACGCTGGCTCTTTGAAAC
>JAISDP010000320.1 GCA_031264715.1 Bacteroidales bacterium | reverse complement strand
TCCTTGTCATCATCCTTGCTACATCCGGTAAATCCCACAAAAGGAACTGCCAGCATCAATAAAACCAAAAACTTGTTTATTGTTTTCATCATTTCTAACTTTTTAATTGATTATTTATTATTTATTATATTTATACTTAATACTTGCTTTTCCATATCAGGTTCGGATTCTCCCCGCAAAAGCCGTACCAAACATTGCCCTTTGGTAAAATTTTCTTACGGCGCAGGAACCAATGAACCTGTCGAGGGTTTCGGTGAACCATTCATCATTCGGCAATTAAATCATTGACCGTCCGGTTAAAACCGGTCTTAAATTCTTCGTAAAACTTACCTGTGGCAGGGCCGTTAAAACCGGTGTGAATTTTTCGTACCTGTCCTTTTTTATCGACAAAAATAGTGGTCGGGTATGACATCAGTTTTGTCAGTTCCGGCAGAACCCTTGCTGCTGTTTCGTCGCCCGCCTTCCCTGCAAACAATATGTCGTACGTTACGCCGAACCGCTCTATCAGTACCGATAGCTGCTTTCGCGCGTATTCGATATCGTCCTTCCGTTCGAACGCCAATCCTACGACCTCCACGCCGCGTGTGCGGTTGGCTGTGTACCAGGGCGACAAAAAGGCAGTTTCGTCCATACAGTTAGGACACCAACTGCCCAGCAACGAGACAATGACTACCTTTCCCCTGTATTTCGGGTCGTCCAGCGACACCTCCCTGCCGTCAAGGCCGGGAAGGCGGAAGCCAAGCGACGTATAACCCGGTTTGAGCGAAGTCATGGCGTAAGCGTCGGGCAACGAAGCATCAGGGTTGCGCGCGCCTTCGAATTTCGACACGCCGCCGGGAGTGATCAACTCGGCAGTAAACGCATCGGCGCCTGTAAACTGCCCGCGGATCAGGCAGGGCGTCATGCCGCCGAAGGTCGACAAGTAAAAGCGGTCGCCCTGTACGGTTCCTTCCAGGTAGCGATAATCGCCCGTGGATGTGAGGATGGTGCCGGCGAGGTAACCATTGTCCTTTTGTGCGAATACGCCGACCTGTTGCGCCCTTTCGGGAACAGTGACTTCCCAGCGTCCATCCAGCGACGCGGTCGCTTTTTCGCCGGTATCCGCAAAACGGGGGGCCGCGCCTTTCTGCGCAGTGAACGGCACCTGTCCGTCCGGGCGGTTGGAATAAAGCTTCACCAGCCTGCCGCTCATCCTGTCCCCGTCTATCAGGGCTTCCATCACGGCATCGTAAGCCTTAACGGGTATAATTGCCGAATCGTTGCGACAGGTCACATCCGCCAAATCAATACGCTCTTCGCCGTTGATCAGCGTCACTGTGGGATTTCCCGTATCGGCCGCCTTTACTTCAAAAAGAAACGGGATCTCCGCATCCTGCACATGGAAAACACCGCGCCACGGCCCGTCCGTCAACCGGTTAACAGGCGACGAACAGGCGGATAAAACTCCCAAAAACATCAGCATGATATGATTCCTCATCAACCGAAATTTGATAAATATCTGCAAAAATACATTTTTTTAAGGAAGTGTTGTTTATCTGATCAATTTATTTACCTTTGCCCCGCAAAACGGTGAGGTGGGTGAGTGGCTGAAACCAACAGTTTGCTAAACTGTCGTACGGGTAACTGTACCGCGAGTTCGAATCTCGCCCTCACCGCGAAAAGGTGACGACAAAAGTCAAGCCCTGCGATCAAATGATTGCAGGGCTTTTCCATTTTCACTGCGGAACGGCGACAGGTTAAAAAAAAAGGCGGAAACCCGCCTTTTTTCTTTTATTAATGTATCCCAACGATCATTTAACTATGCCGCCGCCAATATACACGCTGAATTTAATGCTGAGATAGTTGCATGATTTATCGAAGCTATCCTTCCCGGCAAAATTGTATTCGGCAGCAAGGCGACAATGGGATATGTCGAACCCGGCACGAAGCATAAAACCAAAATTAGTTTTGCCTCCGCCGAGGTCACTGTTGCCATCAAGATTTCCTCCATCATTGAGCGAAAACTCTACACCGCTTGTCGAATATACGCCAAGCCCTAACCCTCCAAACGGACGGAATTTGCTGGTCATGAAATGATAATCGCCGGTGGCCAGGTACGAACCGGAAAATTTTAATTCCGTATCGCCATTGTCTTTTAGCACGCCGTTTTCAAGTTCCCACTTGATTTTTGCCATACCCGCCCATTCGGCGCGAATACCTGCCGTGATATTGGGCGTAATGGAGTACTTGGGTTCAAGGGAGAACAATACTCCGCCACCGCCTTTGGGGATGGCATAACCCAAGCCCAGATCAACACGAAACGGCTTATATTCCTCTGCTTTTACGATCAAAGCCGCACAGATCAAAACAACACTTAAAATTACTTTCTTCATTGGTTAAAAAATTAAAAATTAAAAAAATTAAAGGTTAAAAATTAAAAATTTAAGGTTAAAAAATTATAATATATTAATATATAAAAACATGTTATGTGCTTATGTTGTACGCAGTCTTAAAAAAGTTACCGTCAATATTAGGGATGTATTACAAAAAACGCCATACCTACATATTGCAGGTATGATATTTTTACGGCAAAGAGTAAGTATCTTCTCTCTGTAAAAGGCGTACCATCCGGTGATTTACCGAACGATATTCGCAACAGGCTTTCTAAAGATTTTGACATGGCCAAAGTGTTTTTGAATCAAAAATCAGAAAGTGCAAAGATAAATTCTTCTTGAACAAAAACAAAAAAATATTGGGGGTGCAATTCTCAAGCAGCCAAAAACGTTTGCGACACCCAAGTGTCGAAGTCAGGAAAATAAGGTTTTTTTTGAGGGAATAACCACACAAAACGTTATAGAACCAAGAAATGTTTTGTCTCTCCGTTCCAAACAGAAATCCTTTTTATAATTTTTTTGCCTCACCATCGCCGATGGAAATCCTTTTTACAAATTTTTTGCCTCACCATCGTCGATGGAAACCCTTCTTATAAATTTTTTGCCTCACCATCGCCGATGGAAGTCCTTCTTATAAATTTTTTGCCTCACCATCGCCGATGGAAACCTTTCTTATAAATTTTTTGCCTCACCATCGCCGATGGAAGTCCTTCTTACAAATTTTTTGCCTCACCATCGCCGATGGAAACCCTTCTTATAAATTTTTTGCCTCACCATCGCCGATGGAAGCACTTTTTACAATTTTTTTCACTGCTGTCCGGTAAAAATATCAAATTATTCAATAATGCTTTTTATTTTAGAAAGATATGATGCAATTCCATAACATGGGCTTGTTTTTCCGTATGTGCTGGAGAATTGCATACACAAGATAAATCACATAAAAGGGAGCAATTCCAATTGTCGCGTTGAGGATAAAATTGATTTCGCCCTTACAGGGCTTGGTGAATATTGTGCTTCTCTAGTCCGTAGGGCGTTGCCCTACGCTATTGATTACGCCCTTTCAGGGCTACGGGATTTGTCGTCATCATGAACACAGGGCGTTACCGACGTTGCCCCGTGCTAATGGTATCGCTCTTTCATAGCTATTTACAATTACCATAATCTTCCGACCATGCCGGCGCAACGTCCTGCGGCATGAATACCTCGCAAACGCCAAGCTCTTTCAGAGCTTAATTACATCTTCCGACCACGACTGCCTGTCAGGCTGCAAAGCTGACAGGGTGGAAACCGCAAAGGAGGTTTTGACGGTGGAGACCCTTTTTATAAATTTTTTGCCATTCGAAAACAAAATTCCACATTCCATCAGAATGGATATCCGATAGCGATGCTCAGGCAGAAATCGTCCCAGCTTACCCGCCTGCTTCCATCCGGTTTTGGAGTAAAAGCCCACCGTCCATTACCGGAGGGGTCATGCAGTTTCATACCCAAGTCGCTTCGGAGGATAAAATATTTGAAGTCGAGACGCAATCCAAGCCCGCCACTCACCGCAATCTCGCGATAGAACCGGTCGAAACTGAAATCGGCGCCCAACCGGTCTTCATCCTTATGCGAATCCCACACGTTACCGGCATCCATGAAGAGTGCGCCCTCCAGCCGCCCTACCAGCTTGAACCGGTATTCAAGGTTGACTTCCAACTTAATGTCGCCCGTGTTGTTGGGATACGAGGTAAAAGATGCCGAATCCTTGTACGATCCCGGCCCCAGGCTGCGCAGCCGCCATCCGCGTATACTGTTGGCGCCGCCCACGTAATATTTCTTTTCGAACGGCATGGCAACCACTGTTTTCGATGTACCGTCGCCGCTTGCAGTAGTGCTTTTCGAATTACCGTAAGGCCAGCCCACCCCGGCAAATATCCGGACTACTGTCTGGTTATTCTCATTAATGGTATAATGATAGCGCAAGTCGATATCGCCTTTAATAAATTGCGAAAAGTTGTTGTTGAACATTTCGTAAGACTGTCCCGATTGCTTTGTTTGACCGGATAACTTATACACAGCGTCGAGCAACAGCCCGGCTGTCTCAAAATTTGTCCTGGCAAAGAAAAAATTATCCTTGTTCACCAGGCGCATGTCCCTCACAAAAGTGTAGCTGCTCGACACCACCATGTGTGACTGGTAACTGTTTTTCAGGTACGGGTATTTGTCCAAGGTAGCCTGAAAATTATCGCTGATCGATCCCGGGGGCAATTGCACATAGTTTACGTCCAACGGTTTGACGAGATGACTGACCACGTCCGAACCACGCCAGTTGTAACCGAACGAAGTACTGAATACCGTTCGGGTATAGTATTCAGGATACCGCTGGTAGTTGTACAATATGGAAAAAGCGGTTTTGGGATTGTATTTTTGCGTGAATCGGCTGGAACGGAACGGGAGCAGGAATTTGGGCACATTGAGAGTTGCTTCGGCTTCATATTCCATTTTCGCCTCATAAGCCCCAACCCCGGTTTCTCTAGTGGCCACAGCTTCCACCAGTCCGCGCAGCCTTAGGTCAAAAATTTCGGCATGACCGAAAAGGCTTTTGTTTTGATATTGAAACCTTACGCCGCCGCCCAGGTTACCTTCCGAATTGGTGCCTTCCAGTTCCACGGTATAATTTTGCCGAGTGAACGGCAACAGGCTGATCATACAGTCTAACTCGCGTTGCGGCGAGCCAATCTGCCCCGGATACTCGGTAAATTCGGGAGTGATTTGCTTGAAGTTGCGCAGCCCGTTTAAATGCTGGTAAGTCTGGTTCACATCGGAAATACGGTAAAGCGAGTCCGGGAAAACAAATATGGCGCTCCTGATGGTGGATGCCCTGACGGGAAAGCGTTGCGGGACGATGAAACTCACTTCGCCATGTTTTAAAGTATCCGAAGCCGTTTTCCGGTCACTGGCCGACTCCATCAGGTTTTGCATGCTCAGGCTGGCATTTACCGTCAGCGAACGGATATAATACAGCGGATAAGGCGCTTCCACCACCATATTGTCCGCCGTACGCTCGGTATGCGGCTTAAAAACGAGTTCAATATTGGCTTTCCGGTTCAGGTCGGTCGTATCAATACTGCAATCGATAAATCCTTCTGCAAAACTGTAATATCCGTGATTTTTCAGGTTAATTTCGATCCGTTTGCGTTCCGTCTTCAGTACATCATGATCCAAAAGCATGCCCCGACTGATCAGCGAATGTAGGGTATCGGCAAGGATCAGACGTGCAATGGCTGTATCGGGGACAGAATAATCGATCTTTTTCACCGTGTAGGGCCAACCTGTTTTGATATTGTAAATTATATCCGCCCTTTTTTTCTTCTTCAAGATCACGGTATCGGTCACATCGGCATAGTAATAACCTTTTGTTTCGAGGTAAGCCTCCAACTGTTCCACCGATTTGTCGGTCATGGTTTGTTGCCATATTACCGGCTCTTCGCCATTTTTCCGCAACCATTCGTTCCAGTTGTTTTTTTTATCGAGTTTCGACGAGTTGTACAACCATAAGTGAAATCTCGTACCCACAATTTTTTTATTAGGCCGTTGCCGGATGTATGATTTCAACTGGTCCTTGCCGATTGTCTTATTGTCAACTTTCACGTCAACCGATTCCAGAAGATATTCGCCTTTTGGGACATATTTGGTCGGATTACAAGAGGATAAGGCAATGGATAAGAGGTAAGAAGCAAGAATGACGGGTGAAAGATGACGGATGAAGGGTGGGGAACAGCATTTCCCTGCTTTGGTTGTAAAGCAAAAAAGCGATGTTGCAACCCTTGCTATCAATAGCGCCCAAAAGCGAAATATATTCTCTGCCAATTTTTTTACCTCTTACCTGTTAACCCACTCTTCCCTTATTCCCATTCGATGGTAGCCGGCGGCTTGGAACTGATATCATACACCACCCTGTTCACGCCACGCACCTTGTTGATAATTTCGCTGGAAACCTTTGCCAGAAATTCGTAAGGGAGATGCGCCCAGTCGGCCGTCATGGCATCGGTAGAGGTCACCGCACGCAAGGCGATAACGTTCTCGTAAGTGCGCTCATCGCCCATCACGCCTACCGACTTCACCGGCAGCAGGATGGCAGCCGCTTGCCAAACCTTGTCGTACAAATCCCATTCACGAAGGGTTTTGATATATATATCATCGGCGTCCTGCAACACGCGAACCTTTTCGGGTGTGATGTCGCCCAGGATACGGATGCCCAGCCCCGGACCGGGAAACGGTTGACGTTTAAGAAGGTGCGGCATCATGCCCAACTCGCGACCTACGCGGCGTACCTCATCCTTGAATAGCAAGCGGAGTGGCTCCACCAGCTTCATATGCATTTTTTCGGGAAGACCGCCTACGTTGTGGTGCGATTTGATCACCGTTCCCGAGATGGAGAGCGACTCGATGATGTCCGGGTAAATCGTGCCCTGTCCCAGCCATTTGACATTATCCAGCTGGCGTGCCTCTTCCTCAAACACGTCGATAAAACCTTTGCCAATGATTTTCCGTTTCGCCTCGGGATCAGATATGCCGGCCAACCGGCTGTAGAAACGTTCCTTGGCGTCGATTCCCTTCACATTCAATCCCAGGTGTTCGTAGTCGCGCAGCACATTTTCGAACTCGTTTTTGCGCAATAATCCATGGTCTACAAAGATACAGGTCAGGTTTTTGCCGATAGCCCTGTTCAAAAGTACTGCTGTTACCGACGAATCCACGCCCCCCGAGAGGGCCAGGATCACCCTGTCATCGCCCAATTGCTGCCTGAGTATCTCCACCGTTCCTTCGACGAACGAAGCGGGCGTCCAGTCCTTCTTCATACCGCAAATCGTCAGGAAATTATCGAGCAGCAACAGCCCGTCCTCCGTATGAAACACTTCGGGATGGAATTGTACGCCCCATGCAGGTTCGCCGTCGATTTTGTAAGCAGCAACAGCCACATCACCGGTCGTGGCTATCACCTTAAAATTGGACGGGATGGCGGTTATTGTATCGCCATGCGACATCCACACCTGCGATGGATCTTTTACATCCTTGAATAACCGGTCGTCCTTATCGGTCGGGGTAAGCATTGCCCGGCCATATTCGCGCGAATCGCCCTTTTCCACTTTGCCGCCAGCCAGCCAGGCCAGGTACTGCGCCCCGTAGCAAATTCCCAATATGGGATATTTTCCCCTGACGGATGACATATCAGGTTTGAAAGCCTCCCGGTCGTTCACCGAGAATGGGCTTCCCGAAAGGATTACCCCCTTCACATCCGCATCATCCGCGGGAAACTTGTTGTACGGAACGATTTCGCAATATACATTCAACTCCCTCAATCTGCGACCGATGAGTTGCGTTGTTTGAGAACCGAAGTCAAGAATGATGATCTTTTCGTGCATACCGGATTAAATGATGGATTCTGTCCATTGGAAAAATAACGACAAAAGTAAACGAATTTCCGGTTATCCCCATTTGCTTGAAAAAAAATTGTAGTTTTGCGCAGTTTAAATTTTTCAATGTATTGCTTAGCGGCATCATCACTTCATGTTTCACTCCTTAATTATTGATGAAAGTAGAAATCATTACCATTGGTGATGAATTGCTGATCGGGCAGGTTATCGACACCAATTCGGCGTTTATAGCCCGCGAGTTGAACAAAATCGGTATCAGCGTATTTCAAATCACCTCCGTATCCGACAGTCGCCGGCATATCCTTGC
>JAISDP010000318.1 GCA_031264715.1 Bacteroidales bacterium | reverse complement strand
CGGCGGTATCCGTAAAAGTAATCGAAAAACGGGTTACCCGAACTGGCATACATATCCTGCATCGATTTCACTTTCACGTGCACTACGCAATGAACCGCTTTTTCGGCAGCAAAGGTAAGATCGGGATAGGATACGTCGCGAATGTTCTGCGAATCCAATGCAGTGAGGTGATAGGGTATTGACGACGCGGCCGTATACGAACCGTTTTCCTTATGATCGACTACCTGCGTATATGCAAATACTGCAATGACCCCGCCGCAGATCGCGACAAGCAACATTAATATTAAATTCCTTATTTTCATACTAATACTCTATTTTTATTAACAACTGACATTTTGTCTTTATCAAAAAGAGACTTACAAAAATGACGCCGATTTTTTACAAAACTATCATACTTAACAATTTTTAACGGGAAATCTGACAGTGATGGTATTTACAGGGACGGGACATTGATCTCGAAAACCGGGGCGCCTGACTGACGCACAGGTAAAGGATTGTGTGGAACAGGTGAAGAAAGAATCGGATTGAATATAATTTTTTATCTTTGCCGGATAAACGGATAAACGGATAAACGGATAAAGCGTTCGTAACGTTACTGCGTTTGAGTGTTTGTAGCATTATTGTGTTTGAACGTTGCAGGGCCTTGTGCGTTCAACGTAAATATATTCATCAAAAATGAAGTTTTTATACCATTTGGGACGTTATTACCTGTTGGTGGGAAAGGTATTTTCCAAGCCCGAAAAGTTTTCCATTTATTATCGAAGGGTACTTAGGGAGACCGAACTGCTCGGCATCAATTCGCTGGGGATCGTCGCGCTGGTGTCGCTCTTTATCGGCGCTGTGATCACCATGCAAACCGCTTACAACATCGAAAATCCATTCATACCGCGTTACCTGATCGGCCTTACGGCGCGCGACACCATGCTGCTCGAGTTTGCGTCCACCATGATTGCGCTCATCCTTGCCGGGAAAGTCGGTTCCAGCATTTCGTCCGAAATCGGCACCATGCGTGTGACCGAACAGATCGACGCCCTCGAAATCATGGGAGTCAACTCGGCCTGCTATCTCATCCTGCCGAAAATCATTGCTAACGTTTTCTTTTTCCCGATACTTACCATCCTGAGCATGGTCATAGGCATATGGGGCGGCTGGTTGATCTGTACTTTACTGAATGTTATCACACCGGAACAATACATACAAGGTATACGTTACGCGTTTATTCCTTATTATGTCACGTATTCCTGCATCAAAATGGCAGTGTACGCCTTCATCATATCCACGGTTCCCGCGTACCACGGCTATTATGTCGATGGCGGGTCGCTCGAAGTCGGTAAGGCAAGCACAAGATCGGTAGTTTATTGCAGTGTCCTGATCCTTTCGTTCGACCTCATCCTCACCCAAATGCTGCTCTCATGATAGAAGTAAAAGATGTAACCGTGCGATTTGGTGAAAAAACGGTACTCAGCCATGTGTCGGCGACATTTGAACGCGGAAAAACCAGCCTGGTGATCGGGCGCAGCGGTTCGGGAAAAACTGTATTGCTAAAATCCATCGTCGGACTGGTGACTGTTACCGAAGGCGAAATCATTTACGACGATGCCGTTTTCAATAAGCTTGATTTTACGGGACAAAAGGACATTCGCAAAGAAATAGGGATGATTTTCCAGGGAAGCGCCCTGTTCGACTCGCTGAATGTAGAGAAAAACGTAATGTTTCCGCTGGACATGTTCACCGATATGACTATTGGCGAGAAGCGCGACCGGGTCAACTTTTGCCTGCACCGGGTAAATCTTGATAAAGTGAATAAACTGTCGCCGGCCGAATTGAGCGGCGGGATGAAAAAACGTGTAGCTATTGCCCGCGCCATCGCCCTCAATCCGAAATACCTGCTTTGTGACGAGCCCAACTCCGGACTCGACCCGCAAACATCCATCGTTATCGACAATCTCATCAGGGAAATAACCGAGGAGTACAACATGACTACCATTATCAATACCCACGATATGAACTCGGTGCTCGAAATCGGCGATAAGGTAACATTTATCTACGAGGGACACGTTGAATGGGAGGGTACCAAGAACGATATCCTACATTCGCACAACAAGTACCTCGACGATTTTGTGTTTGCTTCCGAATTGGGGAAAAAGATCAAAGCGTCGGCAGTGAAAGTGAAGAGTGACGAACAAAAAACAAAGAGCGAAGCGTGATGGCCTTACCTCTTTACTACCAAAGTTTGTCCGATTTCAATGATCGACGATTCCGTTAAGTTGTTGAGTTTACGCAGCGAGTCAACCGTTGTTCCGTAACGGCGTGATATATTATATAATGTATCGCCTTTTTCAACAATATGCTCCACTTTTCCCGGTTGAAGCAGTGATTGTGCCGAAGGTTTTTCCTGTTCGATTTTGGATGCCGGCTTTGTTTCGGCCGCTTGCAGGTTTTTGTAATACTGCCTGTAGCTGTTATCATTGAGCGCCAGCGTTTCCGATTTCAAGCGGCATTTTTCGAAATCTACCGCCAAACGCGGATTAAACGGTTCGCCTTTGAACCGTGTTTCGAAATGCAGGTGTTCGCCTTGAGCGTTGCCGGTTTTTCCGCCGCCTCCGATCCGGTCGCCCGCCCGTACGCGTTGATTGAGTTTCACAGCGATGCTGTTGAGGTGGCTGTAAAGGGTTTCCAAGCCATTATCATGGCGTACCACCACTACTTTGCCGTAATTTCCATAATCCTTTGCCATGCGTACCATACCGTCGAACGCGCAATATACCGGATCGTCCTTTTCCAGTTTGATATCGATACCCGTATGCATGCGTCCACTGCGCGGGCCAAATTCCGAAAGTATTTTCCCGCAAAAGGGCATCACAAAATCGGATGTTCCCGCAGGGGCAAGGTTTAAAGTAACCGTACCGGAAGGCTTGGGGTCGCTGTTGATGCGTACGTGCCCGGTATTCCACCGGTCGCCGTAATATTCGCGGGCAGGATAGCCGGATGAGGCTGTAGCGGGTACGGTTGCTGTTTTTGATGATACTGACGGTGAAGAAGATTTTGAAGCGCCGCCATCGAAAACCACCTCGATTTTGTCGGATTGTTCGGATGATACGGTTTTACGGGAACTTTTGCAACTCGATAAGAGAAGCGCTGATATGAGAACCGGCCATACCGTCCCGAATGACCATTTCCATCCCGAGAAACCATGAACCACAGAGATTTGCAGGATGCGCATGATATAATCGCGTTCGAACATATATTGGAAAATAAAAAGGCGAAGTTATCAAAATTCCGGTTCTATAACGTTTTGTGCGGGTAATTCAAAATTATGAAAAGGATATTGTGTATCCCCGGTTCGCAGTGCGTTGCCCTGATGAAATTTGAAATATATCCTTTCTTGAATCGAAAACTATACGGAGAAAATATGAAAACTACCCGATGAAATTTAGAAATAACTTATATCGAAATATTATTTAGACTTATGTCTAAAATTTATAAGACTTATGTCTAAAATCCGTAAGACTTATATCTAAAAATATTATGACTTATGTCTTATATAATTTAGATATAAGTCAT